>JABCYT010000323.1 GCA_013290035.1 Alphaproteobacteria bacterium | reverse complement strand
CGGATTGCTGCTGACCTTGGGATGCAGCGGATTGGCGAGGAAGGCGTCCATCGGCTCGTAATGCTCGGGGAACGGGCCGTCGGGCATGGCGGTGCGGGCAAACAGCCGTGCGGTGCCTTCCTGGTTCATGATGAACGGACCGACCGACTTGTCCGGCGCCATGGTCGGCGCGTAGTCCGGCACGTCGCCGCCGATCCAGCGCGTGCCGTTCCACGAGATGTACTTCTTGCGCTCGCTCCACGGCTTGCCCGCGGGATCGGCCGAGGCGCGGTTGTAGAGGATGCGGCGGTTGGCCGGCCAGGAGTAGCCCCAGTTGGGATGGATGCCGAGACCGGTCGGGTCGGCCGCGTCGCGGCGCATCGCCATGTTGCCCGCCTCGGTATAGACGCCGGTATAGATCCAGCAGCCGCCCGAGGTCTTGCCGTCGTCGCGCATCAACGCGAAGGCCGGCAGCAATTGCCCGGCCTTGAGCATCGTCTTGCTGGGATCCGCCGGATCCGGCAGATCCTCGACGGCGTAGCCGTTGAGCTCCTTCAAGAGCTCGGCCGGCGCGGGCAATTCCGGATTGGCGTAGCTCCATGCCGTGTTGAGGATGGGATCGGGGAAGGCGCCGCCTTCCTTAGCGTAGAGCGCGCGCAGGCGGCGCTGCAGATCGGCGATGATCTGGATGTCGCCGCGCGATTCGCCCGGCCCGTCGACCGCCTTCCAGTGCCACTGGATGACGCGACTCGAGTTGGTGGCGCTGCCTTCCTCCTCGGCATAGGCCGTGGCGGGGAGCTGGATCACCTCGGTCTGGATCGCCTTGGGGTCGACGTTGTTGAACTCGCCGTGGTTCTCCCAGAAATGCGCCGTCTCGGTCTCCAGCGGGTCGATGGTGACCAGCCATTTGAGCTTGGCGAGGCCCGCCGCGACCTTGGTCTTGTTGGGCGCGGCCATCAGGATGTTGAGGCCCTGGCAGAACAGGCCGTTCATCTGGCCCGCCGCCATCATGTCGACCATCTTCAGCACGTCGTAGGGCACGTCGAACTTCGGCAGGTAGTCGTAGGCCCAGTCGTTGTCCTTGGTCGCGGCCTGGCCGAACAGGCTCTTCTGCTGGCTGACGAAGAACTTGCCGTAGTTCTGCCAGAAGCTGGTCTGGCCCGGCCGGATCGGCTTGAAGCCGCGCGACTTCATGTAGTCGGCGTAGGTCGTCTCCTTCTCCGTCGGCAGCACCAGGTAGCCCGGTGTCGAGGTCGACAGCAGCGCCAGGTCGGTGATGCCCTGCACGTTGGAATGGCCGCGCAGCGCGTTCACGCCGCCGCCCGGTATCCCCATGTTGCCCAGCAGGAGCTGGATCATGGCCATCGCGCGGATGTTCTGCGAACCCGTCGTGTGCTGCGTCCAGCCGAGCGCGTACATCGACGTCATCGAGCGCTCGCCATTGGCCGTCGTGGCGATCAGCTCGCAAACCTTCAGGAACTTGTCCTTCGGCGTGCCGCAGATGCGCTCGACCATCTCGGGCGTATAGCGCTCGACATGGGTTTTCAGGAGATTGATGGCGCAGCGCGGGTGCTGCAGCGTGTCGTCGACCTTGGCCATGCCCTGTTCGTCGAACTCGTAGTCCCAGCTCGAGCGATCGACGTAATTCTTGCGCGCCTCGTCATAGCCCGCGAACAGACCGTCCTGGAAACCGTAGCCTTCCTTGACGATGTAGGAGGCATTGGTGAAGGCCTTGACGTATTCCTGGTGGATCTTGCCGTTGGCCAGCAGATAGCGCATCACGCCCGACAGGAAGGCGATGTCGGTGCCCGGCCGGATCGGCGCGTAGAGGTCGGAAACCGCGGCCGAGCGGGTGAAACGCGGGTCGACCACGATCAGCTTGGCGGCGTTGTTCGCCTTGGCCTCGGTCACCCATTTGAAGCCGCACGGATGGGCTTCGGCGGCATTGCCGCCCATGATGATGACGACATCGGCGTTCTTGATGTCGTTCCACGAATTCGTCATCGCGCCGCGTCCGAAGGTCGGGGCCAAACTGGCCACCGTCGGACCGTGTCAAATTCTTGCTTGGTTCTCTAAGGCCAGTATCCCGGTCGATCGCACGACCTTGTAGGTGAGATAGCCCGCCTCGTTGCTGCACGACGAGCCGCCCAGGAAGCCGGTGCTGAGCCAGCGGTTGACCGTCACGCCATCGCGGTTCTTGGCGACGAAGTTCTTGTCGCGGTCTTCCTTCGCCAGCTTGGCGATGCGGTCCATCGCGAAGTCCCAGCTCACGCGCTCGAACTTGTCGCTGCCCGGCTTGCGGTGCATCGGATACTTGAGTCGGTTGACGCTGTGCACGAAGCCGAGCGACGCCGCACCGCGCGGGCAGAGCGTGCCGCGGTTGATGGGGTTATCGGAATCGCCTTCGATGTGGATGACCTTGGCCTTGCCGTCCTTGGCGTCGGCCGCCGAATAGACCAGGACTCCGCAGGACACCGCACAGTAGGGGCAGGTGTTGCGGGTCTCCGTCGCCTTTTCGAGCCTGAAGGGCCGGACGCCGGCGGCGAGCGCATCGCCCGCGTCCAGGAATCCCAAGGCGCCAACGGAAGAGGCGGCGAGGCCAGCCGCGCTCACCTTCATGAATTGCCGGCGTGTAACGGCCATGATCAGCTCCAACCCCTATTGACGCTTTTGTTTGTGAAGCGCTTCAGCGCCTTTTCTATTGCGTCTGCTGTGATTCAAGCCTAGCCGCTTGGCGGAATCAACACAAAACGTCGGAAAACAGGCAATCTCTAGTTTTTGTGATCGGCGCAAGACCTTGATTCATCTAGTACAAAACGCGCGAAGATCTGTGTCAGTCGAAGACCAGGCATGGGCCGGCCAGCGAGACGATGCGCCTGGTCAAGATGACAGCAGGGTCGGTTAAGTTTTGCGTAAGCGATCGAAATCGAAGGGGACGGCGTGCGCCGTCAAATGGCTGCCACCAACGGCGCCAACCCGCAGCGGACAGTTCGGTCGCAAGCGTGGCGAGACCTTCCGCCGCGCTGCCTTGTCGGGGACCGCCTCGCCGCTATAGTCCGCCCGGTTTCGCGGTCGGCGGTGCCATGGGAGTAGCGTATGGCGGTATTCGGCAAGGCTCAGTACATCAAGCGTGTCGAGGACGACCGGCTCTTGACCGGCGCGGGCGGCTTTACCGACAATCTCGCGCGGCCCCACCAGGCACATGTCGTGCTGGTTCGCTCGCCGCATGCCCATGCCCGGATCGTCGGGATCGACGCCGCGGCCGCCCGCAAGGCGCCGGGCGTGGTCGCCGTCTTCACCTGGGACGACATGGCCAAGGAGGGCTGCGGCGATTTCGCTTTCCCCGCGATGTTCCCCAATGCCGATGGGAGCCAACCTGAGATGACGCCGCGCCGCCCGCTGGCGCATGAGATCGTGCGCCATGTCGGCGAGGCGGTCGCCGCGGTGGTCGCCGAGAGCCGCGGCCAGGCGCAGGACGCGGCCGAACTGGTCGAGGTCGAGTACGATCCCCTACCGTCGGTCAGCGAGATCGAGGATGCCCTGAAGCCCGGCGCGCCGCAGGTCTGGAAAGGCGCCCCCGGCAACAGGGTCGGCTTCAACCGCATCGGCGATGCCGCCAAGACCGACGCCGCCTTCAAGCAGGCCGCCCACATCGTGTCGATCGACATCGTCCATCAGCGGCTGATCGTAAACGCCATGGAACCGCGCGCCGTGATGGCCGAGTGGGAAGGCGATCGCCTGCTCGTCCACATCGGCAGCCAGAACCCGTCGGGCACGCGCGACACGTTGGCCGACGTCACCCTCAAGATGCCCAAGGACAAAGTGCACGTGGTCGTGCGCGACATCGGCGGCGGCTTCGGCATGAAGGTCGGCATCCAGCCCGACGAATCGGTCGCGGTGTGGGCGGCCAAGGTGCTGAAGCGTCCCGTGAAGTGGCGCGCCGAGCGCAGCGAGGAATTCGCCGCCGCGACGGCCGGCCGCGACCAGCTCCACAAGTGCTCGCTGGCGCTCGACAAGAACGGCAAGGTGCTGGCACTGCGCATGGAAGCCTTCGCCAATGTCGGCGCCTATCCGTCGGGCGCGGGCATTGCCATCCCGCTGTTCGTGGGCCCCAAGGTCACGACCGGCACCTACGATATTCCGGTCGTCGACCTCGAGATCACCTGCGTGCTCACCAACTCGGCCACCATCGGCGCCTATCGCGGCGCCGGACGGCCCGAGTGCCTGCTCAATCTCGAGCGCCTGATGGATTCGGCGGCGCGCCGGATCGGCATGGATCCGGCCGAGCTGCGCCGCCGCAATTTCGTGACGCCGGCACAAATGCCCTACACCTCGGCGGTGGGCGAGACGTACGATACCGGCGACTTCAACCTCTTCCTCACCAAGACGCTGGAAGCCGCCGACTGGAAGGGCTTCGAGACGCGCAAGGCCGAGGCGGAGAAGCGCGGCAAGCTCTATGGCCGCGGGCTCGCCTGCTATGTCGAATGGACCAGCGCCATGGTCATGAATGAGATGGCTCATTACGAAGTGAAAGCCGACGGCAAGGTCGTGATCTGGATGGGGACCCAGGGCATGGGCCAGGGCCTCGAGACCAGTTTCACCCAGCTCGCTTCGGAGCTCTTGGGTATCGACCCTTCGCAGATCGAGGTCGCCATGGGCGATTCCGATCGCGTGGGTGGCGCGGGCTCGATGGGCTCGCGCTCGGCCTATATCGGCGGCTCGGCCGTGCTGACAGGCAGTGAAAAGCTCGTGAGCAAGGGCAAGGAACTGGCGGCCGATGCGCTGGAAGCCAGCGCCGCAGACATCGGCTACGCGGCGGGCCGCTTCACCATCACCGGCACCGACCGCGGCATCGGCCTGGGCGAGCTGGCCGCCCGGCAGCCCGACAAGCGCATCTTCATCGAGAACGTCAACACGGTCGACGGCATCGCCTGGCCCAACGGCGCGCATGTCGGCGAAGTCGAGATCGATCCCGACACCGGCCAGGTCGAGCTCAAGCGCTACACGACCGTCGACGATGTCGGCCGGCCGCTGCACCGGCCGATCGTGTTCGGCCAGATCCAGGGTGGCTGCGCCCAGGGCATCGGCCAGGCGCTGCTCGAGGAGAATGTCTACGATCGAAAGACCGGCCAGCTCATCACCGGCTCGTTCATGGACTACGCCATGCCG
>JABCYT010000322.1 GCA_013290035.1 Alphaproteobacteria bacterium | reverse complement strand
TCCGCGCCCGCTGGTTAAGGAGTACCTTACCCAGCCGACTTCAATGGATACGACCTCACCGTCCCAAACGTGCCCGTGAAGGGTCGTGGGGGTGAAAGCAGAACGCCGACGCCGCACACAAAAGGCTTGTGCCGATCATCCAGCCGACACATTTCGCTGCTCTACGGTCCGTCAACGCGAATGCGGAGGAACTTGCCTTGTCGCTAAGGACTGTTCTGATCGGCGCGGCTCTTGTCGCCTTTTCCATACCTGCATGGGCCTTTGACGATAACTCCGGCAGCAACCCGCCGATCAACCCGTCGCCGGGAAATGTGGCGCCAACCCAAACACCCTCCTGCCGTAAAGTGGGTCCCCAGCTTACACCTGAGCAGAGAGCCCAGAGGCGAGCGATACAGGCCCAACGCCTGGCGCAGCTTACCCCGGAACAGTTAGCCGAGAGGCAAGTGAGACAGGCCGAGCGCCGAGCTCGGCAAGCCGCTCAAGGAAAGCGCCGTACGCTGCCACCGTGCGCGCCCGTTGGCTAGCGCCGCTTCGTCGGTTCCCTTCGGCTTCAAACTCACGAGCTTCGCCGAGCCATGCGGCGCTCACATGCGCCTGATGCGCCGATGCCTCGATTTCAGGCCACGCTCTTGGCGTATTCTTCGGATGTTCCAGCCGACGAGCTGTTTGACCTCCATGCATGGCAAACGACCAACTTGCCAAACCATGGCGACAGTCGGTCTCCCGACCATTCGGTGACCGGGTGCGAGGTTTCTATGCGGTATATGGCGATTGTTGGAGTGATGATCGGGGTGCTTGCCGCCCCAGCTCTGGCGCGGACGATGCCACCGCCATTTGAAGACATGCCGCAGATAATCTGCGTTGACCAAGACACGGCCATCGAACTGCTCGATGTCTACGAGCAGGAAACTGACCGCGGTGAAGCGCTTCTTGCCGACCGTGAGGCGCGAGGCATGTGTGAGCGGACGACATTTAGCGGCAAACCGGTGGCCGACGTGTACCCCAGCAAGGCAGGCCACACAGGCGGAATACGAGAAGGCCACGTCTTTGAGGTAGAGGTGACGAGTGGCGAAGTCTTCGAAGGCCTCACCAAGGTCTACATGCTGGTGGATGTCATCCACGATAACGAGGTGTGACCAAGGACGCGGCCCTCGTATCTGCGGCTATAATGAACGATGGCTCTATGTTGCCGACCGGCTCAACCGCTGCTGCCTATCGTTGAAGCAAGGTCTCTCCGCTCGGGCCTGCGGCCCTCGGTCGAGACGACGGGAATTGGCACATGCGATAGGCCCCGCCTATTTCCCAGGAGTTGGAAATAGAGTTGGCCGACAGGCAAAGAGCGATTTACTTCAATCGTCTAGAAAGCAGCGCGCGAACAAGCTGCCCGGATCCGGGCAGCTTGTTCCGTGCCGGTTCAGTCCGCTGCCTCGCTCAAGACGCGCTGGCCGCCGACGACCAGCTCGCCCTTCTCGACGGTGACCTTGACGGTCTCGCCTTCCTTGATGCGGCCTTCGAGGATCAGCGTCGCCAGCGGGTTCTGCAGGCTGCGCTGGATCACCCGCTTGAGCGGCCGGGCGCCATAGACCGGATCGTAGCCGCGGTTGGCCAGCCACTGCAGCGCCTTGCTGTCGACGTCGAGGCTGATCTTGCGATCGGCCAGCAGCTTGCGGAGGTAGGCGAGCTGGATGTCGACGATGTCCGTCATGTGCGCCCGGCTCAGCCGGTTGAACAGCAGGATCTCGTCGAGCCGGTTGAGGAACTCCGGCCGGAAGGCGCGCCGCACCTCCTCCATCACCTGCTCGCGCACGGTCTCGGTCGATTCGCCCTCGCGTAGCGCCGCCAGGTGCGCACTGCCGAGGTTGGACGTCAGCACGATCAGCGTGTTCTTGAAATCGACCGTTCGGCCCTGGCCGTCGGTCAGGCGGCCGTCGTCGAGCACCTGCAGCAGGACGTTGAACACGTCGGGGTGCGCCTTCTCGACCTCGTCGAACAGGATCACCTGATAGGGCCGGCGACGCACCGCCTCGGTGAGCACGCCGCCCTCGTCGTAGCCGACATAGCCCGGCGGCGCGCCGATCAGGCGGCTGACCGAGTGCTTCTCCATGAATTCGCTCATGTCGATGCGCACCATCGCCTGGTCGTCGTCGAACAGGAACTGGGCGATCGCCTTGGTGAGCTCGGTCTTGCCGACGCCGGTCGGACCCAGGAACAGGAACGATCCGATGGGACGGTTGGGGTCCTGCAGTCCGGCGCGCGCGCGCCGCACCGCATCGGACACCGCCCGCACCGCCTCGTCCTGGCCGATCACGCGCTTCTTCAGCTGGTCTTCCATGCGCAGGAGCTTGGCGCGCTCGCCTTCCAGCATCTTGTCGACCGGAACGCCGGTCCAGCGCGAGACCACCGCGGCGATGTCCTCGGCCGTGACCTCTTCCTTCACGCCCTTGCCGCCCTGGACCTCGTGGCCTTCGGCGTCCTTGAGCTTCCTCTCGAGGTCGGGGATCACGCCGTAGGCCAGCTCACCGGCGCGGGCGAGCTCGCCCTTGCGCTGGGCGATCTCGAGTTCGGAGCGCGCCTTGTCGAGCTGCTCCTTGAGTTTCTGCGAATCGGCGAGCTTGTCCTTGGCCGATTTCCACTGCGCCGTCAGGGCCGCCGACTTCTGCTCGAGCTCCGCAAGCTCCTTCTCGAGACGCTCGAGCCGGTCGCGCGAGGCGTTGTCGCTCTCCTTCTTGAGCGCTTCCTTCTCGATCTTGAGCTGGATGATGCGCCGGTCGAGCTCGTCGAGATCCTCGGGCTTGCTGTCGACCTGCATGCGGATGCGGCTCGACGCCTCGTCCATCAAGTCGATCGCCTTGTCGGGCAGGAAGCGGTCGGCGATGTAGCGGTTGGAGAGCGTCGCGGCAGCGACGATCGCGGCGTCGGCGATGCGCACGCCGTGATGCAGCTCGTACTTCTCCTTGAGGCCGCGCAGGATCGAGATCGTGTCCTCGACCGAGGGCTCGGCGACGAACACCGGCTGAAACCGGCGCGCAAGTGCGGCGTCCTTCTCGATGTGCTTGCGGTACTCGTCGAGCGTCGTGGCGCCCACGCAATGCAGCTCGCCACGCGCCAGCGCGGGCTTCAGCATGTTGGAGGCGTCCATGGCGCCGTCGGCCTTGCCGGCGCCGATCAGGGTATGCAACTCATCGATGAAGACGATGATGTCGCCTTCGGCGGCGGAAATCTCCGACAGCACGGCCTTCAGCCGCTCCTCGAACTCGCCGCGATACTTGGCGCCGGCCACCATGGCGCCGAGATCGAGCGCCATCAGCTTCTTGTTCTTGAGCGATTCCGGCACGTCGTCGTTGACGATGCGCAGGGCGAGGCCCTCGGCGATGGCGGTCTTGCCGACGCCGGGTTCGCCGATCAGCACGGGATTGTTCTTGGTGCGGCGGCTCAGCACCTGGATGGTGCGGCGGATTTCCTCGTCGCGGCCGATTACCGGATCGAGCTTGCCGTCGCGCGCCACCTGGGTGAGGTCGCGGGCGTACTTCTTCAGCGCATCGTAGCTGCCCTCGGCCGACGCCGAATCGGCGGTGCGGCCCTTGCGCAATTCGGCGATCGCCTTCTCGAGCGCCTGCGGCTTGACGCCGGCCTTGGCCAGCGCGTCGGCCGCGTCGGTACCCTTGGCCAGCAGCAGCGCCATCAGCATGCGTTCGACGGTGACGAAGGAATCGCCGGCTTTTTCGGAAATCGCTTCGGCCTGGTCGAAGACGCGCGCCGTTTCGGGCGCCATGTAGACCTGGCCTGCGCCCTGGCCTTCGACCTTGGGCTGCTTGGCCAAGGTGGCCTCGACCGCGCGGTGGACCGCGCGCGAATCACCACCCGCCGAGCTGATCAGGTTGGCCGCCAGGCCCTCCGGATCGTCGAGCAGGACCTTCAACAGATGGTCGGGAACGAACCGCTGGTGGCCCTCGCGCAACGCCAGCATCTGGGCGCTCTGCAGGAAGCCCCGCATGCGCTCGGTGTATTTCTCTTGGTTCATCTCTCTACCCTTTCATTCGCGCCCCCGTCATTCGGCGGGCGAAAGAGCGGACCCTCTCGAGAGGCATCCTGTGCCGATATGGGGAGGGATCCGAGCCTTGCAAGACCAGACCGTACGTACGGCTATTCGCGGGAAGCTTGCCGCGCCACGACGATCGTCAACAGGACATAGATCAAACAACCAAAAGATTTTTCGTTGGAATGGCCTTCACATTCCTCGGCTTCTTCGCGTCAGGCCTGGTCCGCCTCCAGGACCAACGAAAAACGCCCGACGGTTGCCGTCGGGCGTCATTTCGAAGATCAGGATCGCTCGTTCAGCCGCGGCGACCGCTCCCGGGCGTATACTCCGGGATCTCGGGCTGCTCGTCGGCCGCCGGATCGTTGTCCGGCGGCGCGCTGCGTCCGCCCTGGAGGAAAGCGACACCGCCCAGACCGGGCTCGGTCTCGCCATTCTGCTCGCGACGCTCCTCGCGACCGCCCGGGCGTTCGCCCTCGGCATGCCCATTGGCGTTGGCCTGATGGGGTGGACCGCCCTGACCCTGCTGCTGCTGCGGCGGCGTCTGGCCTTCTTCGCCGCCGTCGCCCCAACCCTGGTTGTTGCGCTGGCCGAAGCCGCCCATCGTCTGGATCATGCGGAAATAGTGGTCGGCATATTGCCAGTAGGCCTCCGCCAGGATGCGGTCGCCCGACGTCGCCGCCTCGCGGGCCAACGCCTGGTATTTGTCGAACACCTGATGAGCGTTGCCGCGGACCCTGACGTCGGGTCCGCTGCTGTCGAACAGCTGGTTACGATTGGGCGGACGATTGGGATTGTGATGCTGCGGCTTGTTATGGTGGCCGCCACCACCGCCGCCGCCACCATTGCGACCGCCGCGGGATCGCTGACGATTGTTTGGTCTCATTACCTAGGGCCAGTTGTCTGCCGGACGGGTGTTGTTGTTAGCGACCCTCTGCCCTTCCCGGGCGCCGTCACGGCCAATATTCAGAGGGATTAATCGCCCGGTGCCACCAATCGGCCCGGACCAAGCCCCCCCAAGGGGCAATTCGGAAGGTAGTATCATTCCCCCCCTTTGCCAACTCTTTAATG
Organism: Alphaproteobacteria bacterium; assembly: GCA_013290035.1. Classification (GTDB taxonomy): domain Bacteria; phylum Pseudomonadota; class Alphaproteobacteria; order Reyranellales; family Reyranellaceae; genus Reyranella. The sequence goes on along the minus strand of JABCYT010000322.1, from coordinate 47 downwards.
CTTCGAATGCATCGCGGACACCACGCGGTCGATGCCGGCCAGGTCCT
>JABCYT010000321.1 GCA_013290035.1 Alphaproteobacteria bacterium | reverse complement strand
ACACGCTTGGCGTAGTCGTGAATGGCTGCGGTCTGCTCGGGATTGAGCCCGGTCGTGCCGATCACCATCGACGTGCCCTTGTCGGCGGCGATCCCGGCGTGGGCCACGGTGGCCGCGGGCACGGTGAAGTCGATCACTGCGTTGGCGGCGCCAATGGCGGCCGCGGCGTCGGACACGATCTTCACGCCGCCGCCGGCGTCGGTGCCCAAGGCGTTGCTGCCCGGGCTTTCCAGCGCGGCAGTCAGGCTGCAGCCATCGGTGCGCGCGATCTCGCGGATCAGCATCTGGCCCATGCGCCCGGCGGCGCCGGCAATGGCGATCTTCATTTCGTTCCCCTGCGGTCGATCGCGCTAGACTACTCAACTTGCAGGGGGTCGGACATGCTCTTCATGGTGATCGAAAAGTTCCGCAACCAGGACGGCAAGGCGGTCTATCGCAAGCTGCGCGATGCGGGCCGCGGCCTGCCCGACGGCCTGAAATTCATGGCGAGCTATGTGACCGCCGATCTCGGCCGCTGCTTCCAGCTTATGGAGACCGACGACATCACGCTCTTCCAGCGCTGGATCGCCGATTGGCAGGACGTTGTGGAATTCGAGGTCGTGCCCGTGGTCGAAGGCAAGACCACGCGCGAGGCGCTGGCGCCGATTTTATGATTCCGCGACTTCTGCAAGCCTTTGAAAATAAAGGATTCTTTTTTACGGGAACCCCCTAGTGGTGCTTACTTATTCCCCCAGGGATCGGCCACCTTCGGCCAGAACGGCGTCTTGCGCTTGGTGTAGGGCAGGCGCGTGACATCGGGATCGGCGGCGCCCGGCGAGGCGACGTAGAGGATCTCCTTCGCCAGGCCGATGAAGCCGTTATAAAAATGCTGCGCCGATTTCACCACGACGACGCGATAGTCGGCCGGATCGGCGCCCACCGCCTTGAAAGCATCCGCGTGAAAGGTCTGGGTGCGGAGCGTGCAGATCGCCACGTCGACATGTTCCGAGGAGAGCAGCGCCATGTCGCCCAGCGGCACCATCACCGGCCCGTAGGGCTGGCGCACGCCGCGGGCGATCTTCTTCACCGTGACGTCGAGATCGACCGGCTGGCCGCTCACCTCGCCCGACTTGCCGCCCAGCCGCATACGCAGGCGCGCGCCCTCGCCCGCCTCCTCGGCGATGCGAAACGCCATCGGGTCCCACATCACGCCGAACAGCGCCAGGCCGATCTGCTTGTCGACCAGCGCCTTCAGCACGAAGGTCGAATCGCCCGGCGCGCCCGAACCGGGATTGTCGGCGCGGTCGGCCAGCACCAGCGGGCCCTGGTTGTGCGAGGCGGCGCGCTCCATCGCTTCGGCAACAGAGAGGTACTTCGTGGCATAGCGCTCGCGATTGGCCCATAGCTCCTCGCCGAGCTTTTTAGCCAGCGCCTCGGCCTTGCCCTTGTCGCGGTCGGCCACGACCAGGGTGCGCGTGCCGACATCCTCGACATCGGCGAAGGAGAAGCCATGGCTCAGCGACACCGAGAGGATGCCGTCCTTGCCCTCGAGCGACTTCATGCGGGTGACGAATTCGTTGATCGGCGGCACCGACGTGCGGTACTGCGCGATCATGCGGCAGTCGTGGCGCGCCATCACCGGCTTTACCTTGCCTGAAACCGTGTCGGCAATGATGGCGAACAGCTCGGCCGCGCGCTCCATCGTGTCGGTGTGCGGATATTCCTTGTAGCCCACCAGCACGTCGGCGCTGTCGAGCATCAGGGCGCTCAGGTGGCAATGCAGGTCGAACTCCGCGCCGATCGCGACTTTGGGTCCGACGATGGCGCGCACCTTGGCCAAAAGGTCGCCTTCGCAGTCGTCGTAGCCGTCGGCCACCATGGCGCCGTGCACGTTGATCAGCACCGCGTCGAGCGGCAGCGCCGCCTTGATGCCGGCCAGGATCTCGTCGCGAAAGCCTTCATAGACCGGCCGCACCGTGGTGCCCGAGGGCGCGGCGAAGGTCGCCAGCCCCTCGATCACCGTCCAGCCGCGCGCCTCGGCGGCTTTACGCCAGACATGCAGGGGCGCGGTGAAGTTGGTGGGTTCGTGCTTGGTGGCGTCGCCGCGCCATACGCCGTGCTCTTCGTACGCGCGCCGGCCGGTCGGAAACGGCACGAACTGGTTGGTCTCGGTGCCCAGCGCCGCGATGAAAATCCGCTTGGTCAAAATTACTCCCGCTCTTCATTCTCTATGTCGGTGGCAGCCCACGATATGGTCGTCGACCATGCCGGAGGCCTGCATGAAGGCGTAGCAGATGGTCGAGCCGACGAACTTGAAGCCGGCTTTCTGCAGCGCCTTGGCCATGGCGTCGCTTTCGGGCGACTTGCTGGGTACGTCCTTCAGGCCTTTGGGCCGGTTCTTCTTCGGCTTGCCGTCGACAAAGCTCCACAGGAACTTCGCGAACGAGCCTTCGCGCTCGACCAGCGCCAGATAGGCCCGGGCGTTGCTGACGCTGGCGTCGATCTTGCCTTTGTGGCGGATGATGCCGGGATCGGCCAGCAGCTTCCTCAGTTTGGCCGGCGTGTAGCGCGCGATCTTCTTCGGATCGAAGCCGTCATAGACCTTGCGGTAGTGCTCGCGCTTGCGCAGCACCGTGATCCACGACAGGCCGGCCTGGCAGCCCTCGAGCGTCAGCAGCTCGAACAGCGCACGGTCGTCCTTGAGCGGCCGGCCCCATTCGGTGTCGTGGTACTTTTGATAGAGCGGATCGGCCGATGCCCAGCCGCATCGCGGCTTGCCGTCGGTGCCGCTCACCGTGTCCTGTCTTTGAGCCATGCGCGGACCCTACCCAAGCGCATCGCGGGACGCCACACTGCGGCGAACGGAGGAAACAGCCATGGCAAACGTTCCCGCCGACCTCAAGGTCTGCATCTTCGACGTGTTCGGCACGGTGGTCGATTGGCGCGGCAGCCTCATAGAGGACCTGCCCAAGCTCGGCAAGAAACACGGACTCGACACGGACTGGACCAGCTTCGCTGACGACTGGCGCGGCCTCTACCAGCCGCAGATGGCCCGCGTGCGCAAGGGCGAGCTGCCGTGGACCCGTATCGACGACCTGCACAAGGAAGCCTTCGAGATGCTGCTGAACAAGCGCAGCCTGAAGCATCCTGGCGAGGAGGGGGCGTGGGAATTCACGCATCTCTGGCACAAGCTCAGGCCGTGGCCCGACTCGGTCGAGGGCATCGGCATGATGAAGAAGAAATATGTCGTGGCCACGCTCAGCAACGGCAACGTGGCGCTCCTGATCAACATGGCCAAGAACAGCGGCATTCCCTGGGATCACTGCTTCTCGGGCGAGACCTTCCACCACTACAAGCCCGACCCCGAATCCTATCTCGGCGTGGTCGACAGCATGTATCTCAAGCCGCACCAGGTGATGCTGGTCGCCGCCCACAACGGCGATCTCAGGGCGGCGCAGAAGTGCGGACTGTCGACGGGCTTCGTTCACCGCCCCAAGGAGCACGGCCCGAACCAGAAGACCGACCTCAAGGCTGATGGCGAGTGGGACGCCGCCGGCGAGTCGATCATCGAGGTGGCGAAGAAGATCGGGTGCTAAAAGTCGTCATCCCGACCGAAGCCGAGCGAAGCGACGCGCAGTGGAGGGACCTCCTCATGCGTGCGCGCAGAAAGACGAGGTCCCTCCACTCCGCTTCGCTCCGATCGGGATGACGATTAGGTGCCAATCGTCGTCAGGTCCTGGAACCAGTGCTGGGCCTGCACGTACGACTTGATCTTGGGTGACAGCGCATGCGGGTTGGTGTCGTGCACCACCCAGATCAGCACGGCGTCGTCGACCACCTTCTCGTGAACGCGGGCCATCAGCGCGTCCTGCTTGGCGGCGTCGAACGTGGTCAGCGCCTCGTTGATCAGCTTGTCGACCTCGGGATTGGAATAGTAGCTCCAGTTGACGCCGACCGGCGCGCCCTGGTTGGAGGCGAAGAAGCGCGTAATGGCGTAGACCGGATCGGAGGTGACGTAGGCGATGTTGTTGGCCGTCACGTCTTTGTTCATGTCGGCCTTGGCGCCGGCGCGCCACGCCGTGTAGAGCGCCTCGAGTTCGACCACCTTGAAGTCGAGGTCGATATAAATGTCCTTGAACATCTCCTGGATGGCTTCGTTCATCGGCAGCGACAGCATCTGGCCGGTGCCGCCGCTTGCCACCACGAACTTGGTCTTGAGCGGCTGGGTCTTGCTGAAGCCCGCGTCGCTCATCAGCTTGCGCGCCTCGTCAGGGGCGTATTTCAGCACGAAGGTGGGCTTGCCGAACCACGGGCTGCTGGGGTCGACCTGACCCAGCGCCGGCTTGGCGAGCCCGCCCAGCAGCTTGACGATGGCGTCGCGGTCGATCGCGAGGTTGGCCGCCTTGCGCAGCCGGATATCGGTCCACGGCGAGCCCGGCAACAGCGAGGGATGGTAGTTCCACACGTGTGGCGTCACGTTCTGCTCGATACGCATGCTGGCCTGCTTGAGCCGCGCCACCGCGTCGGGCGGCGGCGTCTCGATCATGTCGACCGAGTTCGACAGCAGCGCCGCGGTGCGGCTGGAGTCTTCGGGCGCGCAGATCAGCACCAACCGGTCGGTCTTGGGGATGCGCTTGGGATTCCAGTAGTCCTCGTTCTTGACCAGCTCGGCGCGCTCGCGCGGCACCAGGCGGGCGAGCTTGAACGGACCGGTACCCGACGGCTCCGATGCCACCTTGTTCCAGTCCTTGCCCTGCTTCTCCCAGTTGGCCGGGCTCGCCACCAGGAACCACAGCATCTGATAGGGAAAGAGCGCATCGACCGCCTTGGTCTTTATCTCGACCGTCATGTCGTCGATCTTCTTGTAGCTTGCGATCGACGGCAGCCGCGGCCGCACCTGCGCCGCCTGGCGCTGGTCGAACTGCGGCGCGTCCTTGTTGAAGACCTTTTCAAAATTCCAGATCACGGCATCGGCATCGAAGGCCGAACCGTCGTGGAACTTGACGCCGGGCCGCAGCTTGAAGGTCCACAGCGTCTTGTCGCCCTCGTTGACCGACCATTCGGTGGCGAGGCCCGGGATCAGCTTGCCCGGCCGGTCGGAGACATCCATCTCCCAGGCGACCAGCGGATCGTAGATCGTGAGGCCGGTGAACTGGTAGGCGCCAGCGCCGCGATCGG
>JABCYT010000320.1 GCA_013290035.1 Alphaproteobacteria bacterium | reverse complement strand
GGTCTTCTCGCGCGACATCCAAAACAGCGAGCGGCGTGTGGCGCGCGGCGAGTTCCCGCTCTACATCCCCTTCTCGCTGCAGGACTACAACAACCTCAAGGGCCTGCCGGTCAAGCCGATCGTACCTACGGAAGGCCGGCCCTATGTCCGCTTCGACCTGACGACGCTCAAGGGGGCGCCGCATCCCAACGCCGCCCAGCTGTTCATGAACTTCTATCTCGAACCCGAACAGCAGATTGTGTTCGCCAATGCCGGCTACAACCCGGTGATCGGCGGCGTGATCGAGAAAGTCTCGGAGGATCTGCGGCCCCTGCTGGCGACCAAGGCGCTCGGCACCACCGTGCCCGAGCGACAGGACGCCATGCTCGAACTCGCCAAGCAGATCTACAAGTAGCGGACAGGACGGTGCCGAGCGTCACCCTGCAAACCGTCGGCCGGCACTTCGCCGAGGTGAAGGCGGTCGACGGCATCGATCTCTCGATCGAGCACGGCGAATTCGTCACGCTTCTGGGACCGTCGGGTTGCGGCAAGACCACGACCTTGCGCATGGTGGCGGGGCTGGAGCGCAACGACACCGGCAGCATCGTGATCGGCGGCCGCGTGGTGAGCGACGCACTGGCCGGCCTGTTCGTGCCGCCCGACCTTCGCAAGCTCGGCATGGTGTTCCAGTCCTATGCGATCTGGCCGCACATGACGGTGTTCGACAACGTCGCCTATCCGCTGCGCGTGCGCCATGTCGCCAGGGCCGAGATCGGCGAGCGGGTGACGACGGCGCTGCGGCTGGTCGAGATGGAGCGCTTCGCCGACCGCCCGGCGCCCGCCTTGTCCGGCGGCCAGCAGCAGCGGGTGGCGATCGCTCGCGCCCTGGTGTTCGAGCCCGAAGTGCTGCTGCTCGACGAGCCGCTCAGCAACCTCGATGCCCGGCTGCGCGCGCAGATGGGTGACGAGTTTCGCGCCCTGCAGCGGCGGCTCAAGATCACGACGCTTTACGTCACCCACGACCAGGAGGAAGCGATGGCGCTGTCCGACCGCGTGGTGGTGATGCAAAAGGGCCGCATCCTCCAGGTCGGCGCGCCCGAAACCGTCTATCGCCGGCCGGCCAGCCGCGAGGTCGCGTCCTTCTTCGGCACGCCCAACCTGATCGAGGCCGCCGTGACGGCATGCCGGGCGGGAACGGACGGCGATTATATCCTGACGATCGAGGGCGCGAGCGGCCGCGGCGACTGCCGCGCCAGCCAGGCTTTCCAGCCCGGTCAAGCGGTGCTGGTGATGGCGCGGCCCGAGGACGTGGCGCTGGCGCCGCCCAACGCGCCGGTCTCCGCCGGACAGCTCGCCTGGCCGGGCAAGGTCGTCGATGGCGTCTTTCGCGGGCCGCGTCGCTCGCTGGTGGTCGAAACGGCGGGGCTGCGCTTCAACGTCGAATGTCCGGCGACGCGGGCGGCGGCGGTGGGCGAAGCTGTGACCTTGCTGGTCGACGCCGACAATGCCTGGGCGCTAAAAGCCTGACGCGGGGCTGGGAGGGCGGAGATGGCGCGATTGCGGGCGGACGATGCGGAACGGCGGGCGGCAAGCGGCCATGGGCCCGATTTCCTGGAAGCCTTTGCGCGCGGCCTGCGGGTGATCGGGGCGTTCGGGCGCGAGAAGCGTCACCTGACCCTGAGCGACGTCGCCCGCGCCACCGACTTGCCCAAGCCCAGCGTGCGCCGTGCGCTCCACACTCTCACCTGCCTCGGCATGGCGGCGAGCGACGGCCGTACCTTCCGGCTGACGCCGCGCATCATGGAGCTGGCATCGGCCTATCTCGGCTCGAACATGGTCTCGACCATCGTCCAGCCGGCCTGCGAGCGCATCGGCGATCGGACGGAGCAGTCGTGCTTCGCCGCGGTCCTCGACGGCTACGACATCGTCATGATCGCGCATTCCCTGCACGGCCGCCCCGACGTGCTGGCGCCGACGATCGGCCTCCGGCGCCCCGCCTTCAACACCGCGGCGGGTCGTGCCATCCTGAGCCAGCTGCCCGACAAGGTCCTGGATACCTGGCTCGACAAGCTCGAGCCCAAGGTCATGACGGACTTCACCGTCACCGACAAAAAGGCGCTGCGCGGGGAGATCCTGCAGGTGCGCCGGCAGGGCTATGCCGTCACCGCCCAGGAGCTCCGCCGCGGCTACCATGCGGTGGCCGTACCGCTCAAACGCTACGACGGCGGCACGATCGCCGCGTTGTGCGTCGCCGCCTGGGTCGAGGATTCCTCGATGGGCTCGTTTGCCGAGAAGTACCTGGTCGCCCTGCAGGAAGAGGCGAAAGCGTTGCAGCCACAGCTTCTCTGAAAGCTGCCTGGACGCACTTGAAAATATCGAGCGCCGATCTTACTCTTACCAGTAAGAGTAAGGGCAGAATAAATGCGCATTACCTCCAAAGGCCAAGTTACCATCCCGCAAGGCATTCGAGAGCGAGCGGGTCTTCTGCCGCACACTGAAGTCGAGTTCATCTACGATGGAAAAACCGTGCAGATCATCCGAGCCGACCGCAAGAAGACCAGCCGCGGAGCACGATTGGTCGCTCATATGCGCGGGCGCGGCAGCGGAACACTCAGCACGGAAGCAATCATGGCGCTGACTCGACGCTAATGAGCGCCATTCTCGTCGACAGCAACATCCTTCTGGATATTTTCACGGAGGACCGTCACTGGTTGTCCTGGTCGAGCGCGGCTCTTGAACGAGCGGCGAACGACTCGCGGCTCATAATCAACCCCATCGTCTATGGCGAAATATCGATCCGATTCGAAAGAATCGAAGAGTTGGACGAAGCTTTGCCGCCAACGATGTTCGAACGCGAAGCCATTCCCTACGAAGCGGCCTTTCTCGCCGGCAAGGCCTTCCTCGCCTATCGCAGACGGACAGGCACCAAGGCATCGCCTTTGCCGGACTTCTACGTCGGCGCCCACGCCGCCATTCGTGGCTATCGGGTCCTGACACGCGACGTTGCACGCTACCGCACGTATTTCCCCAAGCTTTCGTTGATCGCGCCTACGCCCTAGCTTCCCGACGCGAAGGGATTGTCCGCGCCGTCCCAGTAGCGCTTGAGCAACGGCACCTGCAGGAAGGCGAAGACGAGCGTCAGCGGGAAGCTCAGGAACATCTTGCTGCCGATCCAGACCTCGGTCGAAAAGCCGCGCCACATCACCTCGTTGACCGCCGCCAGCACGAAGAAGAACAACGCCCAGCGCAGGGTGAGCTTGCGCCAGCCCTCGTCGGTAAGCCTGAACGCCGCGCCGAAGATCGGCTTCAGGAGCGGCCGCTGAAGGAACAGCAGGCCGCCCCCCAGGATGATGCCGAACAGGCAGTTCACGATGGTGGGCTTCAGCTTGATGAACGTGTCGTCCTGCAGCCAGATCGTGAGCCCGCCGAACACCAGCACGAAGAAGCCGCCGACCAGCGGCATGACCGGCCAGCGCTTCTCCAGCCAGCGATAGCAGGGCAGCGCCACCGCGGTCGCGACGACGAACACGGCGGTGCCGGTGAAGATGCCCCACTTGCCGTTGGCCACGAAGAACAGCAGCAGTGGCCCGAGCTCGAGCGCCGTCGCATAGAGGCGGCGCATGCCGCGTTCCTGACCCGCGCCCTCGCTCATGCCCGTTTGCTCATGCCGGCAACCCCATCAATCCGCGCGCAAAGGCCCGCGCCTCGAACGGCCGAAGATCGTCGATGCCCTCGCCGACGCCGACGGCGACCACCGGCAGCTTGAATTTCTCGGCCAGCGCCACCAGCACGCCACCCTTGGCGCTGCCGTCGAGCTTGGTGACCACCAGGGCATCGACCGGCGACATGGCCTTGAAGGTCTCGACCTGGGCATGGGCGTTCTGGCCGGTCGTGGCGTCGAGCACCAGCAGGCAGGAATGCGGCGCGTCGGGATCGAGCTTGCGGATGACGCGCACGATCTTGGCCAGCTCGTCCATCAGGTTCGCCTTGTTGTGCAGGCGCCCCGCCGTGTCGATCAGCAGCACGTCGCAGCCCTCGGCCTTGGCCCGCTCCAGGGCCTCGTAGGCGAGACCGGCGGCGTCGGCGCCGGTGTCCTTGGCGATCACCGGCACGCCGGCGCGCTCGCCCCATATCTTGAGCTGCTCGACGGCGGCGGCACGGAAAGTGTCGCCCGCCGCCAGCATGACCCTGCGGCCCTCGCTCTTGTAGAGGTTGGCGAGCTTGGCGATGGTCGTCGTCTTGCCGCTGCCGTTGACGCCCACCACCAGGACGACGAACGGCTTGCGCGCAGCATCGATGGCGAGCGGCGTCGCCACCGGCTGCAGGATATCGGCGATGTCGTCGGCGAAGGCGGCGCGCACTTCCTCGTCGGTCACTTCCTTGCCGAAGCGCTCCTTGCCGAGCTTCTCGACCAGGCGCGCCGCGACGGTGACGCCGAGATCGGCCTCGATCAGCGCGTCCTCCAGCTCGTCGAGCGTCTGCTGGTCGAGCTTCTTCTTGGTGAAGAGGCCGGTGATGCTGTCGGCGACCTTCTTGGTCGACTTGGCGAGACCGGAGCGCAGGCGCGACAGCCAGCCCTTCTTCGCGGTCTCGCCTTTCTCGGCGTCGGTTTCGATCGTGTCGCTCACGTCCATTCCTCAGGCCAGCAGCGAGGGATCGAGCTCGCCCTTGAAGGCGAGCGCGACGCCGCCGGTCATCATCACGTGGTCGTCGCGCAGCCATTCGATGGCAAGCGTGCCGCCATCGACGACCACCTGGGCGCTGCGCTTCACCAGGCCGCGCCGGTTCGCCGCCACCAGCGCCGCGCAAGCCCCCGAGCCACAGGCAAGCGTCAGCCCGGCGCCGCGTTCCCAGACGCGCAGCCTGAGCTTGTCCTCGCCGACAAGTGCCGCCACGCCGATATTGGCGCGTTCGGGAAAGAAACGATCATGCTCCAGTTGCGGACCCAGCTCGGCGAGCGGGATGGCGGCGACATCGTCGACGAAGAAGGTGGCGTGCGGGTTGCCCATGCTGGTGCCCACGGGATCTTTCAGCGGCCCCAGCCCGACCGGCAGGTGATTGGTGTCGCAGGCCTCGCGCACCGGAATGTCGCGCCAGTCGAGCCGCGCCAGCCCCATGTCGACCGAGATCACCGGCAGGCCGTCGGCGGCCGTCCCGGCCTTTTGCGACTCGAGCAGGCC
>JABCYT010000319.1 GCA_013290035.1 Alphaproteobacteria bacterium | reverse complement strand
CTATGACGAGTTGATCGCCACCGCGGGCTTCCCCAAGAAGCCGGACGGCACGCCGATGGTCTATCGCACCGCGGTCAAGGTCGGTGTGATCTTCGAGGGCTCCAAGAACAAGGTGCGCGCGCGCGAGTTCCTGAAGTTCCTGATGGAAGAGGACAATCTCCGCCCCTACGTCGAGGGCGCGCTCGGCCGCTGGTTCCCGGTGACCAAGGCGAGCCAGGAGAGCCCGTTCTGGCAGGCCGACAAGCATCGCAAGGCGGTCTACGACCAGTTCAAGGCCGGCACGCTGCCGTTCGAGTTCACCAAGAACTACAAGTTCACCATCCTGAACAACGAGAACGCCTGGGCCAAGGCGATGAACCGGGTGGTCAACGAGAAGGTGCCGGTGGACAAGGCGGTCGACGAGCTGATCGCGCGCATCAAGCAGGTCGCCGGCTGATCCTGTCGGCGTTTGGGTAAAGCGTAGTGACCGCCGCCACGACCAACATCGTCGAGCCCGCCCGCCGGCCATCCCGGCGGGCGGGCTTTGCCTTGTCGGAGAAGCAGGTCTGGGCGCTCTTGTTCACGGCGCCCTACATCGTGGTCTTCCTGGCCTTCGTGGTCTTCCCGGTGGGCTACGCCTTCTGGCTGGCGCGCGATCCGCATCTCTACGTCGAGCTCTCGGAAGACCCGATCTTCCTGCGCACGGTGGTGAACACGCTGGTGTTCCTGATCGTGGCCATCAACGTCAAGATGGTGATGGCGCTCTTCCTGTCGGGCTTCTTCACCCACAAGCGCTGGTGGGTGAAGGTGCTGGCGGTGCTGTTCGTGCTGCCTTGGGCGGTGCCGTCGATCCCGACCATCCTGTCGGTCCGCTTCATGCTCAATCCCGAGTGGGGCGTGGTCAACACGCTGATCTTCAGCTTGACCGGCGATGACGGTCCAAACTGGCTGAACGACCCGACGCTCGCACTGTCGCTCTCCATGGTGGTGCACATCTGGAAGTCGCTGCCGTTCTGGACCCTGATCCTGCTGGCCGGCCGGCTCGCCATCCCGGGCGAGCTCTACGAGGCGGCATCGGTCGACGGCGCGGGCGCCTGGCATCGCTTCCGCTTCATCACCTGGCCCTCGATCAGCACGCTCTACGTCACCTGCACCTTCCTCTCGATGATCTTCACGGTGGGCGACTTCAACAGCGTCTATCTGCTGACCGGCGGCGGTCCGGCCGACCTCACCCACGTGCTGGCGACGCTCGGCATCCGCTACCTGCGGCTCGACCAGGTGGGACTCGCCATGGCCTCGATCGTGTGCGCCCTGCCGCTGATCCTGCCGCTGGTGTTCGTCATGATGAAGCGGCTGTCGAAATGACGCGGCGCCGGTTCATGCGCGGTGTCAGCACCGAAGCCGCCCTCCTGCTGATCGGAATCCCGGTGCTGCTGTGGACGCTGATTCCCATTTACCACATGTTCCTGTTCGCCATTTCGCCCAAGGACGCGGCCTTCTCGGGCCAGCTCTGGCCGACCCACCCGACGTTCCGCAATTTCGAGATCGTGTTCGGGCAGCAGCACCACTTCCTCTACAATTTCTGGCGCCAGATGTTCAACTCGCTGGCGATCTCCTGCGCCACCGCGGTGCTGACCCTGCTGATCGCCAGCGCCACGGCCTTCGCCATCAGCCGCCTGCGCATGAAGGGCGGGCGCTGGGTGATGAACCTGGCGCTGTTCACCTACTTCATCCCCGCCGCCTTCCTGGCCGTGCCGATGTACAAGACGATGGGCATGTATGGCCTGCTCAACAACGACTGGGCGCTGATCCTGGCGATGGTGACGGTGGCCTCGCCCTACGCCATCTGGATCCTGCGCCAGGCGTCGGACAAGCTGCCGGTCGAGCTCGACGAAGCCGCCCTGATCGACGGCGCCTCGCCGTTCCAGCTTTTCCGCATGATCTATATCCCGTTGATGGTGCCGTCGCTGATCGCCGTCGGCACCTATGCGCTCCTGCTGGCGTGGAACGAGTATCTCTATGCCTTCCTGCTGCTGTCGCGCGAGACCTCGCTTACCCTGCCGGTGGCGCTGGGCAACTTCCTGTCGGCCGACGATTCGCCCTGGGAGCTCTTGATGACCGCGGGCTTCATCTACGCCCTGCCGCCCGCGGCGATCTACTACGCCTTCCGCAAGTACATGTCCTCCGGCCTCACCGCCGGCGCGGTGAAAGGTTAGCTGCGCTTTTCCAAGGTCGCCATGAAGGCCTTGAGCCGCGGCGCCCACTTGGCGGCGTCAAGGCCGGAGGCGGAGTGGCCGAAGTCGCTGTCGATCTCGAAATAATCGGCGCTGACGCCGGCGGCCTTGAGCTTGGCCATGACGTCGGGCGCGATGGTGGGCGGGAAGACCTTGTCGGTACGCGACAGCACGTAGAGCACCTTGGCCTTGATCTTGGGCATGTCCTTCTCGGCGTCGAAGCGAACGCTGGCCTTGCGCAGCACGACCAGCGAGTTGGCGTCGAACACCTTGGACCAGCTCTCGGCGCGTTTCCTGATCTCGGCCTCGCGCGCCGCCTTGTCGGGGAACTTGGCCGCGAGCTGCTCGTCGATGCCGTAGCGCCTGAGCGTCGTCACGCGCATCTCGGTCAGGATGGGCGTGACGCCGCCCTTGTCGTAGTACCAGCCGCTATTCCAGTTGGGATCCTTGGCGAGAGAATCGATCAGCGATTTCACCGCCGCCTCGCCGCCCGAGCCCTTGGGCGCGCTCACCACCGGCACCAGCCCGTCCATGAAGTCGGGATAGGTGACGCCCCATTGGTAGGTCTGGTAGCCGCCGAACGATGGCCCGGCGACCGCGACCAGGTGTTTTACGCCGAGATGGTCGAGCAGCGCCTTCTGTGCATTGACGATGTCGACCAGGGCGATGTCGGGGAAGTCCGGGCCGTAGGGCTTGCCGGTGGCGGGATTGGTGAAGGCTGGATTGGTCGAGCCGTAGGACGAGCCCAGCATGTTCGACGACACGACGAACAGCCGGTCGGTGTCGATCGCCTTGGCCGGCCCGACCAGGCCGTCCCACGAGCCCTCGGCGCCGTTGGCGCCGTCGCGGCCCGCCATGTGCTGGCTCGACGTGTAGCCGTGGGTCAGCAGCACGGCATTGCGGCCGTCCGGCGCCAGGCTGCCGTAGGTCTCGTAGGCGATCGTGACCTCGGGCATCACGGTGCCGCTCACGAGCTTGAAGTTTTTCGTCGTGAAGCTGGCCTTGTGCATTTTCAGGGGATCGCCCTCGGCCTGGGCGGCGCTGCCGATCAGCACGGAAGCAACCGGCAACGCGGCGAGCAGCGGACGGCGGCCGAATGATTGGGACATGCGATCCTCCTGTGAGTCCGGGTCATCCCGATCGGACGGTGGCAGGCTGCAGCGGTGGCAGGGCGATAGCGCGCGCCGCCAGCCGCTTGCGGTCGTGCTCGGGCCGGATGAACAGCAGGCCGATCAGGCCGCCCGCGATCAGCAGGGCGCCCAGCACGACATAGCCGCGCTCGTAGCCCGCCATCGGTGTGGCGGCGTTCTGCACCATGGCGCCCATGACCAGCGGCGCCAGCACGCCGGCTAGGGTCACCACCGAGGTCGTGATGGCGAGCATGGCGGCGCGCTGGGGCTGCGGCGTGAGCTCGCTCACGATCATCGGCAACACGACATAGATGGTGCTGCCGATGGCGCCGCCCACCACCACCATCGCCAGCTTGAGCTCGGGCGTCGGCATGCTGCCGACGAAGGGCAGGATGCAGCCGCCCAGGATCACGGTGGCCGAGGCGAAGGCGCCGCGGCTCAGGCGGCTGGAGAGCCCGGCTTTTTTCAGGCGCTGCGAGATCGCGCCGCCGCCCAGCACCACGAACATGCCGAAGATCCAGGGCAGAATGCTGAGATTGCCGCCGAGCTGCTGGCTGTAGCCCAGGCCGCCCACCAGGTACGACGTGAACCAGGTGAGCCCCAGCGCCAGGCCCCAGTAGCTGGCGAAGCCCGCGGCGCAGCCGGCGACGATGCTGGGGCAGGTCAGCAGGTAGCGGTAGGGCACGCGCTCGCCGCCGCCATGGGCGCCGGCCCTGACCGGCGGATCGACCAGGGTGCCCTCGCGGCCGAAGATGAGCCACAGCGCGGTCCACAGCAGGCCGGCGATGCCCAGCGCGCCGAACGCCCAGTGCCAGGAGTAGTTGACGATGATCCAGTTGAGCGCCGGCACGGCGATGATGACGCCGAGCGCCGATCCCTGGGCGATGATGGCGGTCGGCATGCCGCGGTGCGAATCGGGGAACCATTTGTAGATGGCGTGGGTGGCGACCGGCGAGGCCGGGCCTTCGCCCGCGCCCAGGATGATGCGGCAGGCGATCAGCACTTCCAGGCTGACCGTGCCCAGCATCGGAAACTGCACCAGCGACCACACGATCGCCATCACCAGCAGCGTGTGGCGCGTCTGCACGCGGTTGGTGATGAAGCCCACGATCACCGCCGAGAGGGCGAACAGGAAGAAGAACGACGAGCCGATCAGACCGAACTGCTCGGGCTTCAGGTTCAGGTCGGCCATGATCGGCTGGGCGGCCAGCCCGACCACCACCTTGTCGGCGAAGTTTATCAGCATGAAGAGGAAGATCAGCGCGGTCATGCCCCACGCGCCCTCGAGCGGACGATTCTGCCCTGTCACTTGACCGTTACTCCCTATGCCCGTTGGATCGGGCTTGGCGCCATGAGACAGGAGCGCCGGCCGGGGCGCAAGGACAGCGCCGTCGCATTTTGCGATCATCTGACGGCCGGCTGCACGGACGCTGCGGGAAGGGCATGCCGGGCCGCGGGAAACTCTGGTTGCCGAAACTCTGGTCGCCGGTTGGGGGTAACCAGAGAAAGCCATGACGCCGATCCTCGTTCGTGAAGGTCGGCCTGCATACGCCACAACATTGCTCAGTTCTGTCAACGGGGGTTTCCGCAGTTTCCGCTAGTGATCGCCATGTTCGGACCCTCACTCGGCGGCATGGCGCGCGGCGATACGCCGAAGAATTCGGCCAACGCGTCGTTGGTCGCGCCGCGCAGGCAGTCATTGTGTGCCAGCTCGCGGAGGTCAGAGGAGTAGCTGGTGGGACGGCCAGGGTGCTCATGGCGTCGTTGTAGCACGACTAACATTATTGCACAATAACTTTAGTAATTCTTTTTCATGC
>JABCYT010000318.1 GCA_013290035.1 Alphaproteobacteria bacterium | reverse complement strand
CGACCACCGTGATCGCTTGCGCCGGCACGCCGTCGCGCACCAGGGCATCCTTGACCGCGTTGGCACGGCGCAGCGACAGCGCCATGTTGTAGCTCTCCGGACCCGACGTGTCGGTATGGCCGGTCGCCGTGATGCGCGCGTTACCCTTCGCCTTGAAGGCGTTGGCCGCCTGCTGGATCGTGGTCAGCGCCTGCTGCGACAGGTTCGAGCGGTCCCAGTCGAAGAACACCATGAACGACGGCGGCGCAACCGCCGGCGGCGGCGGGGGCGGCGGAGCCTCGGCCGGCGCGCCGAACCTGAAATGCACGCTCGCCATCAAGCTGATGTTGTTGTCGGGGTATGAGCCACTGATGTTGAAGGGAACGGTAAAGCCGCCCGCGCTGACAACGCCGCTGTTGTTGTAGTTCGGGTTCGTCGTGCCGTAGTAGCGACCCTCGAGGTTGAGACGGATCATCGGACTGACGTTCCAGCCCACGCCGACGATGCCTTGATAAGCGAACTGGGTGCTGTTGCTGCTTCCGATGCCGTAAAGTTGGACCTGCGTGAACGCCACACCCAAGCCCGCACCGATATAGGGAACGATCGTTTGGCCGGCGAAGAAGTCATAAAACAGGTTCGCCATGACACCGACATTGCTGGCGGTGAGGCCATTGGAACCGGGCAAGCCTGGGATCGTCACGTTGCCGGTGTTCTGGCGATAAATCCCTTCGACTTCCACGCGGGGACCGACAAAATCGTAACCGATCGAGCCGCCCGCGGCCCAACCGGTATTGAAGTTGAGATTCACGGTGCCGGAGCCGCTGATGGGGCCGACCGGCGAGAAAATGGTAACTGTGGGACTGGAGGTCGCGTTGAGCAGCCAGTTCAGGCCACCTTCAGCGCCGATATAGAAACCGGGATATTGAAGCGATTGGGCCTGCGCGGTGACCGGCAACGCAGCCACAGCCGCGACCATCAACATCTTCTTCATTTTGACATATCTCCCCATAAGCCAACTGCCCGTGAAACTAGCAAAAATTCGGCTGCACACCACGGGCAGAAAACCCGGCAAGGCGAAATTGTCGTGCCGGTGTGGCAAGATGATCACATTTGGCGGTGCGTTGCTTTGTGTAAGCACTATTAGTTGAGGATTTGCAGAGCTCTAGTCGGCTGATGGTCCTGCCGGAAAGTGGGCAGCGGGATGGCGAATCGGTGGCAGGGCGACGTTGGTCTTGGCGTTTGACAATATATAAGTGTATACTTATATAACCTTCATGACGCCCGCCACCGACATCGCCGTCATCATGCGCGTGCTGGCCGACCCGACCCGGCGCGCGGTGTTCGAGCAGATCGCCGACGCGGGCGAGCTCACGGTCGGCGCGCTCACGCAGCGCAACGACGTCTCGCAGCCGGCGATCTCCCAGCACGTTCGCGCGCTGAAGGAGGCAGGCCTGGTGGGCGAGCGGCGGGACGGGCGGCTCATTCACTATCGCTGCGAACCACGCGGGCTCGGGCCGCTGGTCGATTGGATCGGCCATTACGGCCTCTTCTGGCGCGAGCGTTTCGCCAACCTCAGGACCGTATTGAAGGAGATGGACGATGACGAACCTGGCCCGCAGCCCCGCCCAAAGCGCCGATAAGTCCGGCCCGCGCGATATCGTCGTCGAGGACGTATTGCCCTATCCGCCCGAGAGGCTATGGCGGGCGCTGACGACGTCCGAACTGATCGGCCGGTGGCTGATGCCCAACGACTTCGAGCCGGTGGTCGGCAAGCGTTTTACCTTCACGACCCGGCCGATCGGCGACTGGGACGGCGTCGTGCATTGCGAGGTGCTGGAGATCGAGCCGCCGCGCCGGCTGGTCTATTCGTGGAAGGGCGGAACCGACGCCAACAACGCCAAGGCCAACTACGCCTCGCGGCTCGACAGCGTCGTCACCTGGACGCTGCAGGCCGAGGGAAACGGCACCAGGCTGCGCATGGTCCACAGCGGCTTCCGCTCGCCCGAGAACGATTTCGCCTACGACGCCATGAGCTCCGGCTGGCGCCGCATCGTCGGACGGATCAGCGAGATCGCGGCGGCGCTGTAGCGGGGAAGCGCGCGGCGTAGCTTTCAAGCGGCAATTCGAGCCCGACGCAGAGAAAGCTGATCGTGTGGTAGTAGCCCACCAGGGCGATCGCCTCGAGGATCTGCGTCTCGTCGAAGTGCGCGGCCAGCTGCGTCCAGGTCGCTGGAAGGATGGCCCGCCGGTCGACCAGATCGTCGACCAGGGCGATCAGTGCCTGCTCCTCCTCGGTCCAGCAGGCGACGTTGCCCGGTCCGGCCGCGGTCGCGGCCACGTGCTCGGCCTTGAACCCGACCCGGTCGGCAAAGAAGGCGACATGAACGCCCCATTCGTACTCGCAGCCCAGCCGGGCCGTCGTGCGATCGATGACGATCTCGCGCTGGCGCAGGCTGAGCGGTCCCTTGTCGAGCAGGCCGCCGGCAAACATTTTGGCAAAGACGCGCGGGCTTTTGGCCAAGGTGCGGAACAGCACCAGCGGCGGCACGCCCGGCGGCATGATGCGCGCCAGTTCGGCGGCAATCGCCGGTTCGTAGGGTGGTTCGGCAGGACTGATGCGGGTCATGGCTGGACTCCCTTCCATATGCTACACTTTATGTAGCGATGCGGATCGGCGTTCGCTACAGAAAATGTAGTAACGGAGTGAAATAGATGGTGAAGGCCGTCCTGCCCGGACGCCCGGCCCGCGGCTCGAAAAGCGGCCGGCCGATCATGGCGCTGCTCGACCTGCTGGGCCGCCGCTGGACCCTGCGGATCGTCTGGGAATTGCGCGAGGAGCCGCTGCGCTTCCGCGCGCTGCAGGACGCGATCGGCGCCAGCCCGACCATCGTCAATTCAAGGCTGGCCGAGCTCAGGACGGCCCGGCTGATCGAGCTCGACGACGAGGCGGGCTATCGCCTCACGTCGTTGGGCCAGGAGCTGCTGCGGCTCTTCCTGCCGCTGCACCTGTGGTCGGAGAAATGGGCGAAGGCCATCGCCCCGTGAAGGTCGTCAGTAAGTCTGGACGAGGTAGTCGACGATCTTCGGCACATCGGCCTCGTCGATCGGCGCGCCGTAGACCTTGATCATCTTGGTGACTTCGGCTTCCCAGAAGGCCTTCTTGAAGGCAGGGCCCTGCGGCTGGGTGGCGATGTAGTCCGCCGAGTGGCAGGCGCCGCAATTGCCCTGGACGGTTTCGAGATTGGGGCCGGGCTTGAAGGCGGCGGTTTCGTCGGGAAGCACATAGGTCACGGGCTTGGCGTTGACGGCGACCGACAGCGCGACGGTCAGTCCGGCGAGGCCGGCCAGGGCGAGGAATTTCGAGCTTTTCATGGTCGTTCTTCCTCAGGCTGCCGTGACGCGCGTGGTTTCGACGACGTTGCGCAGGTAGCCGGCGGGGTTCCACAACGGCTTCATCGGCTGCGTCTGGCCGCCGTTGCTGGTGGCGCGCACCTGGAGCTCGTGCGGGCCGGCGGCGAGCGTGACCGGCAGCTGCCATTCGCGGAACGAGTATTTGCCGAGATCCTGGCCGAGCTTCGCCGGCGTCCAGCTCTTGCCGTCGTCGGTCGAGACGGCGACCTCCTTGATGCCGGTGCCGCCGTCGAAGGCGATGCCCTTGAGGGTGATCGGCTGGCCGGCCGCCACCTTGGCGCCGTCGGCGAGGCTGGTGATGAACGAGCGCACGGTGAGGCGGCCGATCGGGATCGTCGTCTTGGGTGGCGTGCCCGGCTCGGTGCAGTTGCAGTCGTTGTCGGGGATGCGGTAGGCGCCCTTCATCCAGAAGCCGTCGAACACGCTGTCGATGACCGTGATCTCGTTGAGATGCTTGACCCAGTAGGTGCCGTAATAGCCCGGCACGACGAGGCGGAGCGGAAAGCCGTTGAGGAAGGGCAGGTCGTGGCCGTTCATCGAATAGGCCAGCATGACCTCGCCGTTGCGCGCCTGGTCGATGTCGAGCGCCTTCACGAAATCCGGAGTCTTGTCGACGATCGGCCCGTCGAGGCCGCCGAACGTCACCTGGCGCGCGTCCTTCTGCACGCCGGCGCGGTCGAGCACCGCCTTCAGCGTCACGCCCTTCCAGCGCGCATTGCCCATCGCGCCGTTGCCAAGCTGACCGCCGGCCACGCGCGGCTCGAAGAAGCCGCGGCTGTTGCCCGAGCACTGGTTGACGGCGACGATCTCGACCGAGGGCATGGCCTTCAGCTCGGCCAGGGAGAGTTTCAGCGGCTTGTCGACCTTGCCCTTGACCTCGACCCTGAAAGTGTCGGGATCGATTTCGAGGGGAATGCCGGCCAGATGGTAGCGCACGAAGAAGGCGTCGTTGGGCGTGATCACACCGTCATTGAAGACCGAGAACGGCGTCTCGAGCTGCGGCGGCCGGCTGGTCATGCCGATCATCAACCGCTTCTGCGGGTATTTCACCATTGGTCGCTCGCCGTTGCCGAAGGGCAGCGTGACCGTGTCGGCAAAGGCGCGCAGCGGATCGAAGACCGCGGCCGTGCCGAGCGCGGCCATGACGGCGCTGGACTGTTTCAGCAGGGCTCTTCTGTCGATCATGGCTTCCTCCGAGGGCTATTCCATTTTTGGACAACGCCTGGAAGATAGGCTAGGCCCTGCGGCGCGTCAGCCAGCCCGAGAAAATTAACGCACTTGCTGCGATCCCAACGATGATGGTGGCGAGCACGTTGATCTGCGGATCGACGCCCAGCCGCACGCTGGAATAGACGCGCATCGGCAGGGTCTGCGACTGCGCGCCGGCGACGAACTGGGTCAGGATCAGGTCGTCGAGCGAGAGGGTGAACGCGAGCAGCCAGCCCGAGCCGACCGCGGGCGCGATCAGCGGCAGCGTCACCGTGAGGAAAGTGACCCAGGGCGTGGCGCCGAGATCCATCGCCGCCTCCTCGAGCGAGCGGTCGAAGTCGGCGAGACGCGCCTGCACCACGATGGCGACGAAGGAAATCGAGAAGGTGATGTGGGCGATGGCGATGGTGAGGAAGCCGCGGTCGGGCCCGCCGAACAGGCGCTCGGAGCCGACGAACAGCAGCAGCATGGAGATGCCCATCACCACCTCGGGCATCACCATGGGCGCGATGACCAGGCTGCCGAACAGGGTACGGCCGAAGAAGGACGGCACGCGCGCCAG
>JABCYT010000317.1 GCA_013290035.1 Alphaproteobacteria bacterium | reverse complement strand
CCTGCCGACGTGGCCTTCGAGCAGGGTCCAGCATTTGCTGCCGAGCTTCTCGCGCCACGCGGCATAGAGCGGGGTCATGCGGGCGCGGAACGGGGCCTGGTCGACCTCGTTGAAGATCATGCCGCGCTCGGCCAGGGTCGTGCGCAAGCCGGCGTTGAAGCGGCCTTGATCGTCGCGCTGGGCGCGCACGAACCGGGCCGCATTGCGCTCGATCGTGGCCTGGATGTCTTCCGGCAGCTTTCGCCACAACTGGCCGTTGGCCATCAGATTGAAACCCGACCACATGTGGTTCGTCATGGCCAGATGCTTCTGCACTTCGTACAGCTTGAAGACCTCGTTCACGGCCAGCGGGTTCTCCTGCGCATCGACCTTGCCGCTCTTCAGCGCCTCATAGATGCCGTTGACGTTGATCGTGACCGGTTCGGCGCCCAGCGCCCTGAAGGTGTCGGTGAACATCTGGCCCGCCGGCAGGCGGATCCTGAGGCCCTCGAAATCCTTCGGCGCCGTGATCGGCCGGCGGGTCGAGGAGGTCTGCCGCATGCCGTTGTCGAACGCGCCGACCGGGAAGCCATGAATGCCCTTGGCCGCCATCTCCTCGCGCAGGTAGGCGCCCAGCGCGCCGTCGGCCGCTTCGTGCGCCTCGGCCGCCGTCCGGAAGGCAAAGGGAACCTGCTGCACCTCGGCGACCGGCACCGCCTGCCCCAGGATGCCGCCCATCAACGTGAAGAAGTCGAGTTCGCCCGAGATCAGCATCTTGAGCGCCGCCGGATCGGAGCCGGCAATGCCGGCATTCTCGGCGAACACCTCGGCCACGACGCGGCCGTTGGTCTCGGCGCCGATCGCCGACCACATCTCGACCAGGCGCCGATGCAGCGGGCTCGAGGCCGCCTGGTTGTGGAACTGGCGGAACTTGTAGTCAGCGGCCAACGCCGGACGCACGAAAAGGCCGCCCGGGACGAGGGCGGCGCTGCGGGCGAGAAGCCTGCGGCGGGACAAGGCGGCGGGCATGGTCGCGCCGCACCTTATTTCAGCAGCGTGTAGAGCCGCTCGTCGTAAAGCGCGCCGCCCATTGGCCCGAGTGCGGTGCGGAACGAGCGGGTGGGGCTGGTGGCGCTATGCGCCGCCTGGGCCGGCGCGTCCGTCCAGGCCTCGACCAGCGTCAGGTGGTTCGGCCGGCTCGCCTGCACCAACGCATCGAAGCGGAGGTTGCCGGCCGTACCGCGACTGGCTTCGGCGAGCTTGCGCGTTTCGGCGACACCCTCGTCGCGCTTCGTCGGCACGAAGTCGACGTGGGTGACGACGTAAACGGCGGCGGGCGCCGCCGCCCCGGTTCCAGCCGACGGGGCGCCGGTCGACAGGGCAAAGTGCGGACGCTCGTCGTAGGGCGCGATCAGGAGCGGCGCCAGGGCCGCGCGAAATTCCCGGCTCGCGGCAGAGGCGGCATTGTCCTCGCGCGCCTTGGCGCTCGGCCACTGCTCGACGATGGCGAAGTGGTTGGGTCGCCCGATCTGCTCGAAGACGGCGAACTCGAGCGCCCCCTTGTTCTCGAGCGCATCGCGGTGGTGCGCCAGCAGGCGGCGCGCGGCGTCGGCCTGGGCCGGCTCGACTTCGATATAGGTGACCGCGTACGGCGCCTCCGGCGGTGCCGCGGCAGGGGCGGGCGGCGTCTGCGCCACGGCCCCGACCGCCAGCATGCCCACAGCACCGGCGGCGCCCACAAGGACCTGACGACGATCGACCATGCGCCCTCCCGATGAGGCGATTGCCATCGAACGCGTTCTCTACTTCAGGTCGGCGCCCGCAGGCGGCCCGCCCTCGAGATACTTGGTCGCCATGTGCGCGCCCTGCCTGGGAAGAAAGGCGATGAAGCGCGCCCCTTCGGGGCTGACCACGGTGAAGGCGTGTGGCGTGCGAGCGGGAATCGAGATGGTCTGGTTTTTGCCGACGAGGAGGCGCTCGTCGCCGATGCGCACGTCGAGCATTCCTTCGACGACCACGATCACCTCATCGACTTCCTCGTGGTAGTGCAACGGTGCCCCAGCCCCTTGTTCCAGGACGCCCATGCTCGAGCTTACGGCAACGCCCTGCGCCCGGCCGGCAAGAACATAGTTACGATAGCCCGGGCGCCACGGGATCTCCTGGGCTTCCTCGTTCTTCACCACCGGCATGTCGACCTCCTGCTGCCGTCGGAGCCTAGTCCGTCCGAGCGCCCAGGGGAACCTGAGGCTGCACGGGATGAGGACACGCGCTCGCCCCGTCAGGTCTCCGCGCCGCCGTTGACCTGGATCATCTGGCCGTTGATGTAGGCACCGGCCTCGGAGACCAGCAGCCGCGCCGCGGCCGCGACCTCGACCGGGGTGCCCATGCGGCCGAGCGGCACCCTGGCCACCGTCTGCGCGCGGGCCTGCGAGGAGGCGTTGGCCTCCGGGGTGTCGGGCGCGATCGGGCCGGGCGAGATGGCGTTGGTCGTGATGCTCTTGGGCCCGAACTCCATGGCCAGCGCCTTGGTGAGGCCCCACACGCCGTGCTTGGCGACCGATACCGGCGTGCGGCCGGCATGGCCGTGAATGGCGTTCATGCCGGTGAAATTGACGATGCGGCCCCAGCCCTTGTTCAGCATGCCGGGCAGGCAGGCGCGCGACAGCCACACCGCGGCATCGAGGTCGACCGAAATGATGCGGCGCCACTCGGCCTCGCTCATCTCGAGAAACGGCTTGTTGGGACGCAGCGCCGCATTGTTGATCAGCACGTCGACTGCGCCGAACTGCTGGATCGCCGCATCGGCGATGCGCCGGCAGTCCTCGGCCTGGCCGACGTCGCCCATGACGACCAGCGTCCTGGCGCCGAGCTTCTGGGCTTCCTGGGCGACCTTCTCGCAGGCCACGCGGTCGCTCGAGCCGTTGAGGACGACGTCGAAGCCGTCCTCGGCCAGGCCGAGGACGCAGGCGCGGCCGATATTGCGGCCGCCGCCGGTGATCAAGGCTGTCCTGCGCGACGCCATCTTCTATTCTCCCGCGGCAATTCATTCACGAAGGCGTCACTTGGAAGCAAAGGCAATCCCGCTCGGCCAGCGCCCGGCGCGAGTCTGGACCGGCGGCAGCGGCGAGGCAATCGTGCTGCTGCATGGCGGCTGGGCGGGCGCCGAGGCCTATTGGTCGACGGTGACCGGCGAGCTCGAGCGCTCGCACCTGATCGTGGCGCCCGACCTGCCGGGCATCGGCGTGCCGGGCGAGTTGCTGGCGAGCTTCGGCGCCTATGCCGCGTGGCTGGAAGCGCTGCTCGACGCCTTGGCGATAGACCGCGCCACCATCGTCGGCAATTCGCTCGGCGCCACCATCGCCTGGCGCTTCGCGTCGCAATATCCCGAACGCTGCCGCGGCCTGGTCATGGTGAACGGCTATCCGCCGCCGACCTATAACCGCGGGGTGCGCTGGATGGCGGCCCACACCAGCCTGCGCCGCATGGTGCGGTCGCACTTCCTGCGCAGCATCTACGGCAGCGAGGCGTTGACGACGGCGTTCCATGACCGGCGCAACGCGCCGGCCGCGATCGTGAGCGCGCTCGATCGCTTCTCGCCCGCCGAGGTCGATGCGGTTCTCGATATCCTGCTGGCCGAATCGGCGTGCCCGGCGCCGCAGGTTCGCACCTTGCTGATCTGGGGCGAGGCCGACCGCTTGCCCGTGCTCGACAAGCGCGGCGCGCGGCAGATGGCGCCGTCGCTCAACGACTACAGACTGGTGACGATTCCGTCGGCCGGCCATCTGCCCCAGGTCGAGCACCCGGTGGCGTTCCTGCGGGCGTTGCGCGAGTTTTTGCGGCGGTAGAGCGTATCCCGATTGGATGGATGAACATCTTTGCTGGGGGCGCGCCACTCCAGTGGCGCGTCTTGTCATGCTCTTTGGTCCAGAAGACCATGACGCGCCACTGGAGTGGCGCGCCCCCAGCTAGATCACGCCGCCGGCCTTGAGCGCGTCGATCGCCGTGCGGTCGTAGCCCAGGCTGGCCAGCACCTCGTCGGTGTGCTCGCCGAGCTCGGGCGTGGGGCGGAGCTCCTTGGGCTGCGGCGCGTCCGAAAGGTTGATCGGCTGGCCGACCACCTTGATGTCGCCCAGCTTGGGATGCTTGACCGCCCGGGCGATGCCGAGATGCTTGACCTGCGGCTCGGCGAAGGTCTGGTCGATGGTGTTGATCGGCCCGCACGGCACGCCCGCCTTGTTGAGCGCCTCGATCCAGTGCGCCGACGGCTTGGTCCGGGTGACGGCGGCGATGCGCTCGTTGACCGCCTTGCGATGCTGCGAGCGCAGGCTGGGCGTCGCATGTTCCGGATGGTCGACCAGCTCGGGCGCGCCCATCGCCGTGGCGCAGCGCTTGAACATGTGGTCGCCCGACGCCGCGATGTTGATATGGCCGTCGCTGGTCGGGAACACGCCGGTCGGAATGCCCGTGGGATGGTCGTTGCCGGCCTGCTTGGCGACCTCGCCCTTCATCAGCCAGCGCGAGGCCTGGAAGTCGAGCATGAAGATCTGCGCCTCGAGCAGCGAGGTGTGGACCCACTGGCCGCGGCCGGTGCGCTCGCGATTGTAGAGCGCCAGGATGATGGCCTGGGCCAGCAGCAGGCCCGAGGTCAGGTCGGCGATCGGGATGCCGACCCGCATCGGGCCGCGGCCGGGCTCGCCGGTGATCGACATCAGCCCGCCCATGCCCTGGGCGATCTGGTCGACGCCGGGACGCGCCGCATCGGGCCCGCTCTGGCCGAAGCCCGCGATCGAGCCGTAGACGATTCGCGGGTTGATCTTGGCCACTGTGTCGTAGTCGACCTTGAGGCGATGCTTCACGTCGGAGCGGTAGTTCTCGACGATGACGTCGGCCTTCTCGGCGAGCTTCATGAAGATCGCATGGCCTTCCTTGCTCTTGAGATTGAGCGTCATCGCCTTCTTGTTGCGATGCAGGTTCTGGAAGTCGAAGCCGTGGCGGTGGCCGCCCATCGCATCGGTCTTGCCGCCATCGGAGGGCGGGGGCGGCGGCTCGATCTTGATGACGTGCGCGCCCCAGTCGGCGAGCTGGCGCACGGCCGTCGGCCCGGCACGATGCGCCGTGAGGTCGAGGACGGAGATGTGGGACAGGGGCAGGGTGGTCATGGGCGGTTCCTCGTCGCTGGG
Organism: Alphaproteobacteria bacterium; assembly: GCA_013290035.1. Taxonomy (GTDB): domain Bacteria; phylum Pseudomonadota; class Alphaproteobacteria; order Reyranellales; family Reyranellaceae; genus Reyranella. Next base: position 13 of record JABCYT010000317.1, on the reverse strand, counting down.
GGCGCGCCACTCC
>JABCYT010000316.1 GCA_013290035.1 Alphaproteobacteria bacterium | reverse complement strand
CAGCACCTCGATGATGCTGGCGTAGGTCGACGGGCGGCCAATGCCGAGCTCCTCGAGCTTCTTCACCAGGCTGGCCTCGGAATAGCGCGGCGGCGGCTCGGTGAAATGCTGTTCCGGCAGGACGTCACGGCGGTCGAGCGCCTCGTCCGGGGCGACATCGGGCAGGATGGCATTGCCTTCCTCGTCCTCGTTGCCGTTCTCGTCCTTGCCCTCGTCGTAGAGGGTGAGGAAGCCGTTGAACTTCACGACCGAGCCGGTGGCGCGGAGCTGCACGGTCTTGTCGCCGCTCGCGATATCGACCGTCACCTGGTCGAGCACGGCGCTTTCCATCTGGCTCGCCACGGTGCGCTTCCAGATCAGCTCGTAGAGGCCGAGCTGGTCCTTGTCCAAGTGGGCGGCGACGTCCTGCGGCGTGCGGAACAGGTCGGTCGGGCGGATCGCCTCGTGCGCCTCCTGGGCGTTCTTGGCCTTGGAGGAATAGACGCGCGGGCTCGACGGCAGGTAGCTCTGGCCGTACTTGGTCTCGATCAGGCGGCGCGTCTGGCCGATCGCTTCCGGTGCGAGCTGCACGCCGTCGGTACGCATGTAGGTGATGAGGCCAACGGTCTCGCCGCCGATATCCACGCCCTCGTAGAGCCTCTGCGCGATGCGCATGGCGGTGGCGGCGCCCAGCCCCAGCTTGCGCGAGGCCTCCTGCTGCAGGGTCGAGGTGATGAAGGGTGGCGGCGGGTTGCGCCGGACCTGGCGGCGGTCGATCGAGAGCACCGAGAAGGCGCGGCGTTCGATCTCGCGCTTGGCCTGCTCGGCGCGCTCCTGGGTGTCGAGGTCGAACTTGTCGAGCTTGCGGCCGTCCAAGTGGGTGAGACGGGCCTTGAGCGTCTGCTTCTTGGCGGTGCCGAACAGGACGTCGACCGTCCAGTATTCGCGGCTCTTGAAGACTTCGATCTCCGACTCGCGCTCGCAGATCAGGCGCAGCGCGACGGATTGCACACGGCCGGCCGAGCGGCTGCCCGGCAGCTTGCGCCACAGCACGGGCGAGAGAGTGAAGCCCACGAGATAGTCGAGGGCGCGTCGCGCCATGTAGGCGTCGATCAGCGGCTGGTCGAGCTCGCGCGGATGAGCGACGGCGTCGAGCACCGACTGCTTAGTAATGGCGTTGAAGGTGACGCGCTTGACGTCGACCCCGTCCAGCGCCTTCTTGGCCTTGAGCACGTCCCGGACATGCCAGGAAATGGCCTCGCCCTCGCGATCCGGGTCGGTGGCGAGATAGAGCTTGCCGCCCTTGGTCACCGCCTTGGCGATGGCGTCGAGCCGCTTCTGGGACTGCGGATCGACCGACCAGTCCATGGCGAAATCTTCGTCCGGGCGGACCGAGCCGTCCTTGGGCGGCAGGTCGCGGACATGACCATAGGAGGCCAACACGGTGTAACCGGGGCCGAGATATTTCCCAATGGTCTTAGCCTTGGCCGGGGACTCGACGACCAATACGTCCATCGCCGGTATATGCTCCAGTTTAAGATCAAGAACCGGAGCTAAATCACTGACCTACATCAGAGATACGCGGTTACCCCGGTGCCGTTCCAGGCGGCCCTCCAGCTCGAGAGCCAGCAGGACCTCCGCCATGGAGGCGGCGGACACTTGGCATCGACGTACCAGTTCGTCAACCGCAGTGGGTACCGACCCCAGCGCGGAGAGGACCTGAGCGACCGTCGGATCAGCCGATTTTTGCCTTGGTTTCTCAATGACTTGTAGGGTGGGCCGTGGCCAGCCGAGCACACCTAGAATATCGTTGGCGTGGCAGGCGAGAATGGCCCCATCCTGTATAAGGCTATTGGATCCGGCATAGCGCGGGTCGGCCGGCGAGCCTGGCACGACGAAAACCTCGCGACCCTGCTCGGCGGCGCGGTGGGCGGTAATCAGCGAACCCGACCGGGCGGCAGCCTCAATGACCACGACACCGATCGACAGGCCGCTGACGATGCGGTTGCGCCGCGGGAAGGCGCGGGCCACGGGCGGTGTGCCGAGAGGGGATTCGCTCAGCAGGAGGCCGCGGGCGGCAATCTCCGCATGGAGGGCGGCATTCTGCAGCGGGTAGATCTGGTCGATGCCGCCGGCCAGTACGGCCACGGTACCGGTGGCGAGCGCGGCCTGATGGGCGACCGAGTCGATGCCGCGGGCCAGGCCCGAGGCCACCACGAAGCCTGCCGCGCCGAGGTCCGCTGCCAGTTCGGTGGCGAAGCGACAACCGGCCGCCGAGGCTTCGCGCGCGCCCACCACGGCCAGGGTGGGCCGGCCCAGCAATCCAAGATCGCCGATCGCGGAGAGGATCGGCGGCGCATCGGGCAGGGTGGCGAGGGCGGCCGGATAGGCCGGATCGCCGATTACCAGGAAACGACCGCCTGCGTGCGTCAGCGCCTCTTCCTCGCGGGCGACCTCGGTATCGGCGAGCGTGGCCAGGCGCGCGCACGCGGCGCGGGCCGAGCCGAAATGTTCCAGCGCTTCGTGGAAGGTGACGGGGCCGATCCGCGCACTGCGCGCCAGCCGCAGCCGTGCGCGCCGTTCGGCGGGATCGAGTTCTGATGCCACGGGGCCGTCGAACATGGCCCGACGATACGCGCGAGAGCGCAGTCTGTAAAACAACCTAAGATAGAATCAGCGCAGCTTGGGATTGAGCGCGTCGCGCAGCCAGTCGCCCAGGAGGTTGACGGCCAGCGACAGGATGACGAGGGCGAGGGCGGGGAAGATCACGATCCACCATTCGCCGGAGAACAGGAAGGCGTTGCCGATGCGGATCAAGGTTCCGAGCGAGGGCTGGGTGGCCGGCATGCCGACCCCGAGATAGGACAGCGAGGCCTCGGCGATGACGGCGAGCGCCAGCTCGATGGTGGCGATCACCAGCACCGGCCCCCAGGCGTTGGGCAGCACGTGGGCGAGCGCAATGCGGGCACCCGGCACGCCGATGAGGCGCGCGGCGTTGACATAGTCCTTGTTCTTTTCGGCGAGCGTGGTGGCGCGGGTCACCCTGGCGAATTGCGGCCAGTAGGCGACGCCGATCGACAGCACCAGCACCCAGATGGCGATGTCGTCATGCACGTTGCGGGGCAGCACGACCCGCGCCACGCCGTCGAGAGTGAGCGCGATCAGGATGGCGGGCACGGTGAGCTGGATGTCGGCCAGCCGCATCACCACCGCCTCGACCCAGCCGCCGCGATAGCCCGCCAGAAGGCCCAGCAGCACGCCGGTGGTGACCGACAGCACGATGGCGGCGAGGCCGATCACCAGCGACACGCGGCTGCCGTAGAGGATGGCCGACAGCACGTCGCGGCCCTGGTTGTCGGTGCCCAGCAGGTGGCGGGCGCTGCCGTTCTCGTTCCAGGCCGGCGGCGTGAAGGCGTCCATCAGGTTGAGCGACTTCACGTCGAACGGATCGAACGGCGCCACCCAGGGCGCGAAGATGGCGCCCAGGAAATAGAGCACGGTCACGAGGGCGGCGGCGACGGCGAGCGGCGAGTGGCGGAAGCTCCACCAGATGTCCGACTCGCGCAGCCGGGCGCGCAGCGTCGTGTCGCTCATGACGCCCGGCGGCGGTTGAGCAACGCGCCCACGGTGGCGGCGAAGGCGAGCGAAGCAGCCAGCGGGCCGAAGCCTTCGAATCCGACCGAGCCGATCATCGCGGCACCCAGGGCCGCCGCGCCGATCCAGCCGACACTGGCGGTGGTCCCGTTGAGCCCCAGCACCGTGCCACGCACGGCCTCCGGCACGGAGGCGAGCGCCGCCATGTAGGAGGGGCGTCCCAGCGCGTTCAGGAGCACGTAGACGAAGCCCAGCGCCACCGAGACCGCCAGGCTGGGATGCCACAGGAAGAGCGCGAGGGCGGCTACGCCCGACAGCGCCATGACGACGGCAAAGGTCAGCAAGCGGTCGCGCAGGCGGTCGGCGATCTGGCCGCCCAGGATGGTGCCGGCGACATTGCCCAGCGCGAACACGGCCAGCGGAACGGCGGTCTCGACCAGGGAGAGGTGATAGGTCGCCTGCAGGAAGGTGGCGAAATAGACCGCGGCCAGCCCGTAGCAGATGCGTTCGGCGATGCCGGTGCCGAGCAGCCCCAGCACCTTGGGCGACAGCGCCGTGCGCAGCGACGGCCGCACGCCGCCGCGCATATGGCCCGCCGTGCCGCGCCCGACTGCGACGAACAGGCTGAGGCTGGCGGCAAAGGCAAGGCCGCCGACGCAAACCAGCCAGCCGCGCCAGCCGATCAGCGAGCCCACGGCGGCGGCCATGGGTACGCCGATCACCAAAGTGAGCGACTGGCCGCTCATCACCCAGCCAAGTGCACGGCCACGCTGGCTATCGGGCACTCGCCCGGAGACCTCGGCGAAGACCACGCCCATGAAGGCGCCGCTGCAGGCGCCACCGACTGTGGCCCACACGGCAACCCAGAAGAAAGAGCCGGCCAGCGCCTGCGCCAGCACGGAGAGGGCCAGGGTGAAGAGAGCCGCCACCAGAAGAGGCCGTCGGCCGACGACATCGGACAACCAGCCACCCAGTGCCGAAGTGATACCCCATGATATGGACGTCAGGGACACCAGGTTGGCGACCAGCGGCATGCTGACATCGAGGTCGTGCGCCATGTCGAGCAGGAAGGGCGCGCGCGTGGTGCCGCTCGAGGTGGCGGCGAACGAACCGAGGCAAGCCGCGCCGATCAGGGCCCAAGGAAGGTTTGCGCTTTTCGGATTCATCCGCCTGCGGTTCCCAACTGAGCCCGGTCGAGTCGGAGCCGCGGATCGATGGCGGCATAGAGCAGGTCGACGAAGAAATTGATGGTGACGAAGAGGAAGGAGACCATGACCAGGTAGGCCGCCATCACCGGGATGTCGGCGAACTGCACCGACTGGATGAAGAGCTGGCCCATGCCTGGCCACTGGAACACCGTCTCGGTGATGATCGAGAAGGCAATCAGGCCGCCGACCTGCAGGCCGATCACGGTGATCACCGGCAACAGCGTGTTCTTGAGCGCGTGGCGGAAATGCACGGCACGGTTGGTGAGACCGCGGGCACGCGCGAACTTGATGTAATCGGTGCGCAGCACCTCGAGCATCTGCGAGCGCACCAGGCGCAGCACCAGGGTCATCTGGAACAGCGAGAGGGTGAAGGCCGGCAACACGATCGCCTTCAGGCCCGACGCCG
>JABCYT010000315.1 GCA_013290035.1 Alphaproteobacteria bacterium | reverse complement strand
CGTCCTTGAGGTCCCACAGGATACGGACCTTGTACTTGCCGCTCACCATCTTCTGGAACGCCAGCACCGGGCAGCCGCAGCCCGCAGCCTCGCGCGCCCCGCGCCGTACACTATCATTTTTGTCCATACTTGCGCTCCCGCTCCCATGTCCTAGTGTTTTGCCATCGAGGAGGAACGACATGAAGCAATTTCTCATCAAGTACCGCCACACCGCCGGCACGACGGAGGACTGGCACCGCGAGATCGCGTCGTTCATCGCCTCGCTCGACGGCGATCCGGCGCTCAAGGGCAAGATCAGCTATCGCTGCATGAAGGGCCGCGACGGCACGGACTACTATCACCTCGCCACGGTGTTCGACGACACCGCGCGGGTTGCCTTGCAGGAGCGCGCCTTCTTCAAGCATTACACCGAGGCCACACGGGTCGTCTCCGGCGGTTCGGTCGAGGTCGTGCCCCTGGAGACGATCGCCGAGACGGCCTAGGCTTGTGAAGGCCTGCCGGCGTCCGCACTATAGCGGGCTCCGGGAGGCTCATGCTCATCACCATCGTCCGCCGGGCGCTGCTCGGCACCCTCGCCGCGCTGGGCATCGCCGCGTCATGGATCGCCGGGCCGGCTGCGGCGGGCAGCCTCAACGTCGTGGCATCGTTCACCGCGAAGACCTCCCAGCTCGACGTCGCAACCTTTGCCGACCCGAACCAGAAGCCGTCGACGGTCGGCTTGTTGAGCATCTCCAACAGCAACGCGATCGCGCTCGGCGCCGCCGACTGGAAATCCCTGATCGACCTGGTGCACAAGGCTGCGGCAGCGACCGCGCCAGCCGCCTGGACGGTCGTCGGATCGATCAAGGACGTGTCCAAGGACGTGGCCACACTCACCGTCAGCAGCGGGCCCGGCCTGCGCTTCGTCATCTCCTCGGCCAAGGGCGGCACCGTTACCCATATCCTGCCCAAGGCGGACATCGCGCGCCTGGAAAAGGCGCTGGCCCAGGTGAGCGACGCTCTGTCGAAGTAGCCGCGCTGGCTGGGGCGCCAGGATTCGAACCTGGGAATGGTGGAATCAAAATCCACTGCCTTACCACTTGGCGACGCCCCAGCAGGCGGCCGGACCATAGTGATTTCGCCGGAGGGGCGCTACTGCGGTCTCACGCCGCCTCGGTACATGCCGGCCGTCGGCCGCGCCCAGCGCGGCCTTTGCAAATTCTCCGAGGCCGAACTATAAAGGTCGCAGCATGTCGCGCCGAGTCACCATGACCGTCAAAAAAGCCGCCACGCACGGTGGGACGGAAGGGGCTTGCGCGCGTTAGATCTTCGGATAGCGAACCAACCCTTCAAGGCCCCGCCGATCGGACGGGGCCTTTGTCGTTCGCGGGCGCCCCGTCTCCGGCTCGAAACAGGAGAAGCGTCCATGTCATCCATCGAGCAGCCGCCGCACGAACGGGCCCTTCCGGGATTGGCGATCGGCATCGTCGGCGCCACCGGAATGGTCGGCGAGATCATGCGCTCGATCCTGGCCGAGCGCGATTTCCCCATGGGCTCGCTGCGTCTCTTCGCGTCGGCACGCTCTGCCGGCCGGCGCCGGTCGTGGAAGGAGCAGGAGATCGTGGTCGAGGATGCGGCAACGGCGGATTATTCCGGCCTCGATGTCGTCTTCTTCTCGGCGGGGGCTGCAATATCGCTCGAGCTGGCGCCGGTGGTCGCGGCTGCGGGCGCGATCGTGATCGACAATTCGTCCGCCTGGCGCGGCCATCCCAAGGTTCCGTTGGTCGTGGCCGAGGTCAATCCCCATGCGCTGCGCGCCATCCCCAAGGGCATCGTCGCCAATCCCAACTGCACGACGATGGCTGCCGTGCCGGTGCTGAAGCCGCTGCACGAGGCGGCCGGGCTGCGGCGCCTGGTGGTCAGCACCTACCAGGCTGTCTCGGGTGCCGGCGGAGCTGGCGTCGACGAACTGGAGAATCAGATGCGGAGCGCAGGCGTCGGCGCCACGGCCCTGATGCACGACGGCGGCGCCATAGCCTTTCCGGTGTCTCACAAGTGGGCGGTTCCCATCGCCTACAATGTCGTGCCGCTCAACTACCGGATCGTCGAGGACGGCTATTCCGAGGAAGAGGTCAAGCTGCGCGACGAGAGCCGCAAGATCCTCGAGATTCCCGCCCTGCCCGTCTCGGGGACGTGCGTGCGGGTGCCCGTCTATTCAGGGCACTCGCTGTCGATCAACGCCGAGTTCGACCGCGACCTGCCGGTGCCGATGGCGCTCGAGCTGCTGCGCGCGGCGCCGGGCATCATGCTCTCCGACGTCCCCAATCCGCTGGAAGCGACCGGCCGCGACCAGGTCTTCGTCGGCCGCGTGCGGCGCGACCCGACGGTCAAGCATGGGCTGGCCCTGTTCGTTTGCGGCGACAACCTGCGCAAGGGGGCGGCGTTGAACGCCGTCCAGATCGCCGAGTTGCTGCCGGCGCGCGCCCGGACCCGCAGGCCGCGCGTGACCGCCTAGGAAGGGCGCTGCTGCGGCCTCACGCCGCCTGAGCCGCCTTCTTGAGGGCGTCGACATGCACGAAGGCGCCGTCGGCATAGAGCAGCGGGGTCGCGCCGGCACAGAGCACAAGATCGACGATCTCGCCGATATAGATCGTGTGCGTGCCGGCGGCGACCCGGGTCACCAGGCGGCAGTCGAACGACACCGGGCAGCCTTTCAGCACCGGCGCGCCGGTCGACAGCGTCGACCATTCGCCCATGTCGCGGAAACGTTCGTCGCCTTCCACGTCGTCCATGCCGGCGAAGCGCTCGGCGATCTTGCGGTGCTCGGGCGCGAGGATGTTGACGCAGAAGAAACCGGCCTCGCCGATCGGGTCGTGGGCGCTCGCCGTCTTGTTGACGCACACCAGGATCTGGGGCGGCTCGGCCGAAACCGAGCAGACCGCCGTGGCGGTCAGGCCGCCGCGCAGCTCGCGATGGCGGGTGGTGATCAGGGTAACGCTCGCCGCAAGGTGGCGCATGCCCTTCTTGAAGGCAGCCGCATCGATGCTCATGGACCTGACTCTAGGGCAGCCCGGCCCTCGGCCGCCACCGGAAACGGCCCAGGTCCCGGCCGGCTAACCGCATGGCCGGCCAGCGGAAACACCGGAAAAGCCCGACAAATCGCAGTCCGCCGGCTGAAATAAAACGTTCATCAGAGTGTCGTTCTTTGCGGTTGCCCGCTAGCCGCCGGCCGTTACCGTCGGGCCTGCATGGCTCCGCTCGACACCGGCCTCGCCCCCGGCCTCTTCCCCGATACCGCGCCAGATGTCGCGTTGCGGCACATCGTGACGGCCTGCCATGCCGATCTGCTGAAATACCGCGCCGTCGTCCTGAAAAGCCGCCGGCCGATCGGCATCCACCAGACGCGGGTGGCGCTGCGCCGCCTGCGCGCGGCTTTCGGCCTGTTCAAGAGCGCCGTCGACGGGCCGGTGGTGCGGGCGCTGTCGGCCGAGGCCAAGTGGCTGGCCGGCGAATGCGCGCCGGCGCGCGACCTCCATGTCTTTCTCTATGAGACCGTGGACGAGGTGCCGCCGATCGTCCGGCGGATCGGCAATCGGCTGGCCAAGACCCATCTCGAGCGCGCCCGCACGGCCCTGTCGGGCGCCCGCTTCGAGGGCTTCCATCGCCAGCTCGACGCTTTCGCCGCGCTGTCGCCGGCCAGCATCCACGAGCGCCTCGACGAATTCGCCCGCAGCGTGCTCGAGACCCGCCACGACAAGGTCGTCAAACGCGGCCGCAAGCTCGGCTCGCTCGACGAAAGGCGCCTGCACCGGCTGCGCATCGCCATCAAGAAGCTGCGCTATGCCGCTTCCTTCCTGCAGCCGGCCTTTGCGTCGCCCCTGGCCAGGCCCTATATCGAGGCGACGGTGCGCCTGCAGGGCGCGCTCGGCGCCCTGAACGATCGCGCGGTGGCGGCCCACGTGCTGGCCGACCTCGCGACCGCGGCCCGTCCCACCGAGGACGCGGCCCGGCCGCTCAAGGCCCTCGCCAAGCAGGCGGCATCCGGCAGCAAGCGCCGCCGCCGCAGGCTCGAGCAGGCCTGGAGGGACTTCAGGAAAGCCGGGTGCTTTTGGCGAGCGTAAGCTCGCCAACCCCGAGCGGAGCGAAGCGAAGTCGAGGGGCCTCTTCTTCCGAAGACAAGGTCCCTCCACTCCGCTTCGCTCCGGTCGGGATGACGGTTTGAGAGGTTGAGATTTCATGAGCGACACACAGAACGCCGCCGAACAGCGCATTCCGGTCACGGTGCTGACCGGCTTCCTGGGCAGCGGCAAGACCACCTTGCTGAACAAGCTGCTGCGCCGGCCGGAACTGGCCGACACCGCGGTGATCATCAACGAGTTCGGCGAGATCGGGCTCGACCATCTGCTGGTCGAGAAGTCCGACGACGAGGGCATGGTCACCCTGAACTCGGGCTGCCTGTGCTGCACGGTGCGCGGCGACCTGGTGCGCACCATGAGCGAGCTGTTCCTCAAGCGCTCCAAGGGCGAGGTCACCAACTTCAAGCGCATGGTGGTCGAGACCACCGGCCTCGCCGACCCCGCGCCCATCCTGCACACGCTGATGACCGATCCGTTGCTGGCTTCGCGCTACCGCCTCGACGGCGTGGTGACCACGGTCGACGGCGTGAACGGCGGCAGTACCCTCGACAACCACGAGGAGGCGGTGAAGCAGGCCGCCGTCGCCGACCGCCTGCTGCTCACCAAGAGCGACATCGCCGACGCAGGCCCGCTCGGCGAGCTCAAGAGCCGCCTGCACCAGCTCAATCCCGGCGCGCCGTTCCACGAGATCTCGGCGGGCGAGATCGATCCCAACGAGATCCTGAATGCCGGCCTCTACAATCCCGAGACCAAGAACGCCGACGTCAAGCGCTGGCTGCACGAGGAAGCGTACGAACACACGCACGGCGGCGGGCACGACCATCATCATCATGGCCACGATCATGGACATGAGCATGGCCATGGCGAGCAGGACCCGCACGACGTCAACCGCCACGACGACCGCATAAAATCCTTCTGCATGACCTTCGACGAGCCGATGAGCTGGTCGACGGTGGCCGCCGCGTTCGACGCCCTCGTCACCTATCGCGGCCCCGACCTGTTGCGCATGAAGGGCATCCTGAACGTCAAGGACACCGACAAGCCGGTGGTGATCCACGGCGTGCAGCACGTCT
>JABCYT010000314.1 GCA_013290035.1 Alphaproteobacteria bacterium | reverse complement strand
GGTCTCCTCGTAATAGAGCTTCACCCCATCGTCGGTCACAGCGAACGGCATGGTTTCCCCCGAATTATTCGTCGATCTCGCAGCCGGCTCCGCCAGGCCCGCGCAACTCGCACGCCAGAGCGGAGAACGCCACCGATTGTGGCGCAGGCTATTGCGGCGCACAAAACGCAATTGCCGCGCCAACCCTAGAATCCTTCATGCGCGTCGCATGCCGCATGACGGCCGTCCAGTGCTAGAGTTGTTCACATGAGCGAGATCGGAACCGGCCTGCAGAACGCCACGGGCATCCGCAACGGGGTGGCCCGTGCGGGATATGCCTTCGTCGAGGCGTCCGACATGCGCAACGCCCTGTCGCGCTTCGGCACCTTGGCCGACTGGGCGCACTTCGCCGAGAGCTGGAACGACCTCGAGGTCGATACCTATATGGCCGACGGCGGCCGCTACCGGCGACGCCGCTTCGCCGTCTACGGCGCCGACAGGCAGGGTCCGATCGTGCGCGGCGCGCACCAGCCGCATTACCAGGCGCTCGACTACAACACGCTGAACGGCGGCATCGAGCGCTGGTTCAAGCCGGTGACCGAGGCGATCGGCGACGGCGCTTCGATGCGCACCATCCTCGAATATTGCCGCGCCCTGTTCGGCCGGCTCGCGCCCGAGACGGCGCGCTGGCATATCGAGGTCCATCAGTTCCGCATCGAGGCGCGCACCGGCGAGCACGGCAAGCCGACACCCGAAGGCATGCATCGCGACGGCGTCGACTACGTGCTGGTGCTGCTGGTTAACCGGCGCAACATCCGAAGCGGCACGACGACGGTGCACGACCTCGACAAGCGTACGCTCGGCAGCTTCACCCTCACCGACCCGCTCGATGCAGCGCTGGTCGACGACGCGCGCTGCTACCACGGCGTGACGCCGGTCGAGCCGGAAAACCCGGCGCAGCCCGCCTATCGCGACGTGCTGGTGGTGACGTTTCGGAAGACTGCGTAGCGGCGTCTGTCACCCCGAGCGAAGCGAGAGGCCTTTAGGCAACAGGAAAGGTCCCTCGCTCCGCTCGGGATGACAGCTGTCGCTAGCTCCCGATCGTGACGCCCGCATCGGCGATGATGGTCTGGCCGGTGATGAAGGCGCCGGCCTTGCCGGCCAGCAGAACGGCGATGCCGCCGATATCGTCGGGCTCGCCGATGCGCCTGAGCGGCGCCGTCTCCAGCCGCTTGGCGAGATATTCCGGATTGTCCCACAGCGCCTTGGCGAAGTCGGTCCTGACCAGCCCCGGCGCGATGGTGTTGACGCGGATATTGTCCGGACCCAGTTCGGCCGCGAGGTTGCGCGCGAGCTGCATGTCGGCGGCCTTGGAGATGCAATAGGCGCCGATCACCGTGCTCGCCCGCACGCCGCCGATCGACGAGACGATGATCACCGATCCGTCCTTCTTGGCCCGCATGTCCGGCACGCAGAGATTGATCAGCCAGATGTTGCTGAGGATGTTGTTCTGCATGATCTTGGTGAAGGCCTCGTCCGGCATCTTGTCCGTCGGCCCATAGTAGGGATTGGTCGCAGCGTTGCAGACCAGCACGTCGACCGGACCCAACTGCTTCTTGGTCTGGCCGATCATGTTTTCGACCTGCGCCTTGTCCGAGATGTTGCAGGGGATGACGATCGCCTCGCCGCCCGCCTTCCTGATCTCGGCCGCCGCCTCCTCGCAGGCCGGCGCCTTGCGGCTCGACACCACGACCCGGGCGCCCTGCAGCGCGAGATGCATCGCGATCGACTTGCCGATGCCCTTGCTCGAGCCGGTGACGACGGCGACCTTGCCTGAAAGATCGAAAAGCGGCGATGCCATGCGGTTTCCTCCGAACGATGTCCACGTGTTGACCGGACTATAGCCCAGCATGCGACGCAAGGCGCATCATCTGCCATAGTCGCAGCCGATGCCTCCTCCCAGCAGACGGCGCGTCATGGCCGCCGGCACCATCGGCAACGTGCTCGAATGGTACGACTTCTCGATCTACGGCTTTTTCGCCGTCGCGATCGGCCGCACCTTCTTTCCGCAGGAAGACCCGGTGACGCAGGTGCTGGCGGCGTTCGGCGTTTTCGCCGCCGGCTACCTGATGCGGCCGCTGGGCGGCATCCTGGTCGGCCATATCGGTGATCGCCACGGCCGCACTGCGGCCCTCACCTTCTCCGTCGTGGCCATGGCGCTGCCGACCTTCCTGGTCGGCGTCCTGCCGGGCTACGCAACGCTGGGACTGGCCGCGCCGGTCCTGCTCACGCTCCTGCGTATGATCCAGGGCCTGTCGGTCGGCGGTGAATGCACCACCGCATTCATCTTCCTGGCCGAACAGGCAGCACCCGGGCGGCGCGGCGTGGCGGGCGCCATCGCCTCCTGCTCGGTCACGGTCGGGATGCTGATGGGGTCGGCGACCGGCGCGGTCTTCTCTGCGCTGCTGTCGCCCGATGCACTGGCAAGCTGGGGCTGGCGCGTTCCCTTTGTGCTCGGGCTGTTCGTCGGCCTGGCGGGGTTCTTCCTGCGCCGCAGCATCGAGGAGACGCCGCGGGCGCCCGCCACCCCGTCGTCGCGTTCCCCGCTCGCCGAAACGCTGCGCCACCATGGGCCGCTGGTGGCCAAGCTGGCGGGCTTCGCGGTGTTCAACTCCGTCAGCTTCTACCTGGTGTTCCTCTATGTCGCGAGCTGGCTGCAGACCGTCGACGGCATCGCCCCGGCGCACGCGCTCGGCATCAACACGCTCGCCATGGTCCTGCTGCTGCCGGTCATGCTGGCCGCCGGCTGGCTCAGCGACCGCGTGGGCCGCAAGGGGCTGCTGCTGGCAGCCGTCGCGCTCGGCTTCGTGGCCGCGATTCCGCTGTTCGAGCTGATGCTGCACGACAACCTGACGCTGGTGGTGGCCGGCCAGTTTGGAATGGTGCTGCTGGTCGGTCCGCCGCTCGGCATTCAGCCCGCCTTCATGGTCGAAGCGACCCCGCCCGCCGCGCGCTGCACGACGATTGCGCTCGGCTTCAACACGACCTTCGGCATCGTCGGCGGACTGACGCCGCTGGTCGCAACCTGGCTGGTCCATCGCACGGCCGACGATCTCAGCCCCGCCTTCATGATCATGGGCGCGGCGGTGATCTCCTTCGCGTCCGTCCTGACGTTCAAGGAGGCGCCTCGCCGGCTAGCAGCTCATGACAGCGCATGATAGCGTGCGCACTCGCACGATGAGGCACGCGAAGAGGATCGAGGGATGCAGCCGCAGACGAGTCGAGCAACCGCCGCACCCGTGCCGCCGACCCTGATCGGCGGCGAGATTCCGCTGATCGATGTTTCTGGTTACCTGGCGGGCGAACCCGGGGCGGCCCAACGCGCCGCCGCCGAGCTGCGCTTCGCTTTCGAGAATGTCGGCTTCTACTATCTGGCCGGCCATGGCGTGCCGCAGTCTCTGATCGACACCGCCTACGCCGAAGCCGCGCGCTTCCACGCCCAGCCGATCGAACAGAAACTCGCGGTCAAGGTCGACGAGCACAATATCGGCTACATGCCGATCGCCCGGAAGCCGCCGCCCAACGCCGCCGCCCAAGGCAAGAAGCCCAGCCAGAACGAGGCCTACTTCCTGCGCCGTGAGCGCCGCGCCGACGATCCCGACGTGCTCGCCAACCGCCGCTTCCACGCCATGAACAAGTGGCCGAACGAGAGCGACCTGCCGGGCTTCCGATCGAACATCCTGGCCTACATGGGCACGCTCGAAGCGCTGTGCAAAAAGCTCGTGCGGCTCTACGCCCTGGCGCTCGACCTGCCAGAGACCTTCTTCGACGCCTGCTTCGCCGAGCCGCACATGATCCTGCGCATGTCGCGCTATCCGGTGATCGACGGCGCTGACGACACGCTCGCCAGCCTGGTGCCGCACACCGATTCGGGGTTCATGACCCTGTTGCCGCCCAACAAGGTCCAAGGCCTGTCGATCCTGCTGCCCGACGGGCGCTGGATGGATGCGCCGGGGATCGACGACGCCTTCGTCGTCAACGGCGGCGACATCCTGCACCGCTGGACCAACGAACGCTTCCTGTCGACGCCACATCGCGTGCGCAACGTCTCCGGCCAGCTGCGCTACGCCGTGCCGTTCTTCTGCGATCCCAACCACGACACGATGATCGACTGCCTGCCGACCTGCCAGTCGGCCGAGCGGTCGCCCAAGTATCGGCCAATCAAGTTCGGCGACTATGCGCTGTGGTTCGCCGCCCAGCGCTATGAGCATATGGCCAAGGTGCAGACGCCGGCCGAGGCCGACATCGCGCCGGGAGCGCGCGCCACGGCACGGTGGTGACGGCGCTTTTCCGTCGTCCCGAGCGCGGCGAGGGACCTTCAGGGTTACAGTAAAGGTGCCTCGGGCTTCGCCCTCGGGATGACACCGGATGCTTGATCGCCGCGCCTTCCTCTTGTCGACCATGCTGGCAGCCTCGACGGTGCGCGCCGCCGATTCCGTCTGGATCGATGCCCACAGCCACGTCTTCGTGCGCGGGCTGAAGCTCTCCATCGCTGCGCGTTATGCGCCGGACTACGATGCCTCGTGGCAGACCCTGCTGGCGCTGGCGGAGAAGAACGGCGTGGGTCGCGCGCTGATCCTGCAGCCGTCATTCCTGGGCTACGACAATTCCTACCTGTTCAGCGCCTTGAAGGCCGAGCCCGGCCGCTTTCGCGGCGCGCCGTGGATCTCGCCCTCGGTCGAGACCACTGCCGAGGAATGGGAGGAGATGGCGCGCATCGGCGTGCGGGGCTTGCGCTTCCCGATCTTCGGCCTGCCCAACCCGCAATGGTCGGCCTATCGCGACATGCTGGGCGAAGCGCTCAAGCGCGACTGGCCGATCCATCTCTATGTCGAGAGCAAGCGGCTGCCCGACATGCTGCCCCTGCTGCTCGACGCCGGCCACAAGGTGGTGATCCCGCATTTCGGCATGTTCGATCGCAAGCTCGGCCCGTTGCGCGATCCTGGCTTCGAGCTGCTGCTCCAGAAGGCCAGCACCGGCCAGGTCTGGGTTGTGCTGTGCGGCGCCTACCGGGTCGGGCTCGAGCGGGCGCGGCCGGCGGCGCCGCTGTTGCTCGCCGCCTTCGGGCCCGACCGCCTGATGTGGGGCAGCGACTGGCCGCACACCGACACCGATCTCGATCGCGTCACGACCTATCCCAAGACCCTGCAATTGTTGGAGGAATTGGTGCCCGATGCGG
>JABCYT010000313.1 GCA_013290035.1 Alphaproteobacteria bacterium | reverse complement strand
AGGTATAGTAGACCAGGCCCCACGAGATGAGCTGGCCGAACGAGAGCATCCAGAGAATGGTCGACGGGCGCTTTCGCCACGCTCCTCCCGCGCTGCCCTTCGCCATAATGACGCTGCCCTCGCCGTCCTTCTGTTACAGGACGATGAACGTAGCGCCGGCGCGCCGTGGAGAATAGCCGCATGAACTCGACCAAGCGCGTCAATCTCGCCCTGCAGGGCGGCGGCTCGCACGGCGCCTTCACCTGGGGCGTGCTCGATGCCCTGATCGAGGACGGCCGACTGGTGTTCGAGGCGGTGAGCGGCACCAGCGCCGGCGCCATGAACGCCGCCATCATGCTGCAGGGTTGGTCGCAGGGCGGCGGACCGGGCGCGCGCGCCGCGCTCGCCGCCTTCTGGACCGAGCTCGGCACGATGGCGGTTGCGAGCCCCATCCAGCGCACGCCGCTCGACCGCCTGCAGGGCAACTGGAATCTCGACGACTCGCCGGCCGCGCTGTGGGCCGACCTGATCCAGCGCACGCTCTCGCCGTGGCAGCGCAATCCGCTGAAGTTCGACCCGCTGCGCGAGATGCTGCGCCGGCATTTCGACGAGCAAGCCGTGCGCGGCTGCGGCGAGATCAAGGCCTTCATCGCCGCCACCAACGTGCAGACCGGCAAGGTGCGCATCTTCACCCGCGAGGAGCTGTCGATCGACGCCCTGCTCGCCTCGGCCTGCCTGCCCAACGTGCACGACGCCGTGATGATCGACGGCGTGCCCTACTGGGACGGCGGCTTCCGCGGCAATCCGCCGATCTGGCCGTTCATCTACGCCAGCGAGACGAGCGATGTGGTGCTGGTCGAGGTCGATCCGCCGTTCCGCGCCGAGGTGCCGCACTCCAATGCCGAGATTGCCGACCGATTGAACGAGATCACCTTCGGCGGCGCGCTGATGGCGGAAATGCGCGCCATCGCCTTCGTCCAGGATCTGATCGAGAAGGGCGGCATCACCGGCGAATTCAGCGGACGGCTGAAGCGCATCCTCGTCCATTCGATCGCCGATCCGGACTCGCTGGCGCCCCTGGGCGCGGTCAGCAAGTTCAATGTCGAGCCGGAATTCCTGAAGCACCTGTTCGATCTCGGGCGCGCAGCGGCAAGCTCGTGGCTCGCCGCGACATTCGAATCGGTCGGCGTCAAGAGCACGCTCGACATCCGCGCGCGTTTTCTGTGAACTCGGCCCGTGCGAATCGGCATCGATCTCGGCGGCACGAAAATCGAGGGCCTGGTGCTCGACAAAGGCGGCGTCGAGCGCGAGCGCCTGCGCGTGCCGACGCCGGCCGGATCCTACCAGGAAGACGTCGAGGCGATCATCGACCTCATTGCCGGGCTCGAGCGCAAGGCGGGCCAGCGCTGCACGATCGGCGTCGCCCATCCCGGCGCGATCTCGCCGGCCAGCGGCCTGGTGAAGAACGCCAACTCGACGCGGCTGAACGGCCGACCGCTCAAGGCCGACCTCGAGCGCCGGCTGGGCCGCGAGGTGCGGCTGGCCAACGATGCCAATTGCTTTGCCGTGTCCGAGGCGAGCGACGGCGCGGCCGCCGGCTGCAGCATCGTGTTCGGCGTCATCCTGGGCACCGGCGTGGGCGGCGGTGTGGTGATCGACGGCCGACCACTCGCCGGCGCGCAGGCGATCGCCGGCGAATGGGGGCACAATCCGCTGCCCCTGCCCGGCGACAGCGAGCGGCCCGGCCCGCGCTGCTACTGCGGCCGCAGGGGCTGCATCGAAACCTGGCTGAGCGGGCCCCGCCTGCAGCATCAGTTCGAAGAGCGCAGCGGCCGCACGTTGCGCGCCACCGACATCGCCGCGGCGGCTCTCGCCGGCGACGCCGAGGCGGCCCAGCATATCGAGCTCTATTGCGACCGGCTGGCGCGGGCGCTCGCCGGCATCATCAACATCCTCGACCCGCACGCCATCGTGCTGGGCGGCGGGCTCTCGCACATGAGCCAGCTCTACGCCCGCGTGCCCGAGCTGTGGAAACGCTACGTTTTCTCCGAGCCCGACCACATCGCGACCCGGCTGTTGCCGCCGAAGCACGGCGATTCGAGCGGTGTGCGCGGCGCCGCGTGGCTGTGGCCGGAGTAGGCGGCCGACGTCGTCAGCGGAACGGCGGCTCGTCGAAGCTGCGCAGCTTGCGCGAATGCAGCGAGGCCAGTTCGCTGCGCAGCAGGTTCACCGTCTCCAGCGCGATCTGCAGGTGCTCGCCCACCGCCCGCTGATAGAAGCGCGTGGCGGCGCCGGGCAACTTGATCTCGCCGTGCAAGGGCTTGTCGGAAACGCACAGCAGGGTGCCGTAGGGCACGCGCATCCGATAGCCCTGGGTGGCGAGCGTGGCGCTTTCCATGTCGACGGCGATGGCGCGTCCCAGGCTGATGCGGTGGCGTTCCTGCGACCAGCGCAGTTCCCAGTTGCGGTCGTCGTAACTGACGACGGTGCCGGTCCGCAGCCGCCGCTTCAACGCATCGCCGCGCTCGCCGGTCACCCGTGCGGCGGCTTCCTGCAGCGCCATCTGCACCTCGGCCAAGGCGGGCACCGGGATTTCCGGCGGCACCAGGTCGTCGAGGATGCGATCGCGCCGCAGGTAGCCGTGCGCCAGCACGTAGTCGCCGATGGTCTGCGACTGGCGCAATCCGCCGCAATGGCCGATCGTCAGCCAACAGTGCGGGCGCAACACGGCGAGATGGTCGGTGGCATTCTTGGCGTTGGCGGGGCCGACGCCGATATTGACGATCGTGATGCCGCCCTGGTCGTCGGACCGCATCAAATTATAGGCCGGCATCTGGAAGCGATGCCACGGCGCGGCCGCGATCGCGGCGTCGACCGCCGCCGGCTCGTCGCCACGGCGCACGATGGCGCCGCCGGGCAGCGCCAGTTGCGAATAGGCTCCGCCCGGCCGGCGCAGCTCGGCCAGCGCCCAGGCCACGAACTGGTCGACATAGCGCTGGTAGTTGGTGAACAGGATCCAGGGCTGGATCGTTCGCCAGTCTGCGCCGGTATAGTGAATGAGCCGGCGCAGCGAGAAATCGATCCGCACGGCGTCGAACAGGGCGAGCGGCCGCGACTCGCCGTCGCCGCGCAACCATGTGCCGTCGATCACCTCGTCACCGACATTGGCCAACATGGGTGTCGGGAAATGGCGTGCCAGATCCGCCACCGAGAGATCGCCATGCACGAACTCGTCGCCTTCCTCGGTGACGAAGGGATAGGGGATCTCCTGCGTGCTGATCCGGACCTCGATGCGGGCGCCGAATTCCTCGGCCAGCGGGCGCAGCTGCTCGAGAAGGTATTGGCGAAAGAAGGCGGGTTGCGTCACGGTCGTCGAATAAAGGCCGGGCGACTGGAACTTCGCCCAGGCGCGACGGGTGAAGTGCACGGCACCGGACGGCTGCCAGTCGACGCAAAGCTCGGGATAGCGGAACAGGTCTCTTTCCTTCGCCGTCGGAACGATCCCCGACCTCGTATAGCGCGCCAGTGCCTCGCGCAGCGCGTTGCTGGCGGCGGTATGAAGATGTTCCAGGCGATCGACAGCTTGTTCGGGCGTCAAGCTGCCGCGTTCGGCCCCGTTCGCTGTCATGTGATCGATCCCCTCTGCGGTAGGCAGGGAGCACTACCGGTCGGCCGGTGCTGGTTTCGCGCCCGAGTTTACCTTACTTGCACTCGGGCTTGGGCAACGCCTCGAGCCGCGTGATGCGATATTCGATGCCGCCTTCGCTCTCCTCGTGCGTACCGTAGAGCTCGATGCCGTTATCGAGCGTGATGCTGCTCATCTCGAAGGCGGGTTCGCCCTGTGCCTGGACCTGTCCCTTGGAAAGGGCTTCGAAGAAGCCGGCGCGATAGTAGATCCGTGAGCGGCCGTCGGCGAGCTGCTCGGCGCCTTCGGGAATCTTCACCGTCGCCAGGCGCTTGGGCACCTTGCCGATGACGATGTTGACCGACTGCGGCGCCTTGACCTTCTCGCCGTAGAAGAACAGCGCGTCGAAGCCGCCCTCGCCCGCCTTGGCCTGGCGGATCGTCTCGCGCGCAATGGCCACAGGAAACAGCGTGCCGGCCGGCAACGCCACCGTCTGACCCTCCGGATCGGTGAAGCGCGCCTGGCCGCTGCCGTCGTCACCCAGGAGCGCCTCGCCTTTGACCAGGCTGGTCTCGCGTCCGTCGGTTGTCGAACGATGGTCGAAGTGCAGCTTCTTGCCGTCGCGGCTCTCGGTCATCTGCGACAGCTGCTCGCTCACCACCATGCCGCGCGGGCCGGGGATCTCCAGCCGCAGGCGCTGGTTCACGATATAGCCGTCGCAGGTGAGCTTGAGTTCATAGGCGTAGGTGCCGGGCACGCCGTCACCCGGCTTGCCATGATCCAGGGTGATGACCGAGTAGACGGCGCGATGCGGCGCCATGTCCTGCGCCGCCGCCGGCACGACCGGAACGGCAAGCAGGAGTGCGGTCGACAACAAGCGGGCATTCAGCATCGCGGCCTCGGCAGGGCTTGGAGTTGTACAAGACGGGCATCCACGGCGAAGTCACCGTAGTCGAGCAGCATCGAGCGGGCGATGCCGTTGCCCAGCAGATCGAGCGCCAGCTCATATTCGGGATTGGCGCTGCCCTGGTCGCCGGCGGCGAAGAAGGCCAGGCGCACGTTCCACGATGGCTGGTTGCGCAGCAAGCCGACATCTCCGCGCACCGGGGGCGCCCCGGTGGTGCGCGTCGAGCGGCTGATCACCGCATTGACCTGGAAGGCACCGTCCAGCCGGGCGCCGTCGAACACGCTGTAGGATGCCGATTTGTCGCCGTCGCGCGCGTGCCGGATGATGAGGGCGAGATGGGTGGTCGGGAACAGGGTGCCCGCCGGCAGCTCGAAATTGCGGGCTTCCGGCAAGGTGAAGGAAGCCCTGCCCTTGCCGCCCTGGCCCTCGAGGTCGGCCTGGCCGCGCAGCTCCTCCTCGACCTCGTCGTCCTGGATGTTGCGCACGCTGAAGCGCAGGCCCAACCCGTCCTTGGTCTCGTAGCTGGTGAAGCTCGAATCGGTGTTGAACTCCTCGCCGTCGTTGCGCAGGAATTTCAGCTTGATGCGCTGCTTGACCTCCCAGCCGTCGCACGAGTCGACGGTCTCCAGCACCATCGCACCGCTCACCTCGGCGATCCCGCTATTGGGCCGCGCCACCGAGAGCTTCATGTCGTAGGTGGCGCGATGGGGCAC
>JABCYT010000312.1 GCA_013290035.1 Alphaproteobacteria bacterium | reverse complement strand
AGGGGCTGGTGATTCATCTCGTCGCCGAACAGCTCTGGGACTGGTCGGCCGAGCTCGATTCCATCACCGACATCGACGACTTCCACCTGGCCCGCGGCCGCGGCGACGAGGTCCGCACCGATCCGGGCGACCGCCGCGTCGCGGTGCCGGAAGCCAACGCTACCCGACACCGGACGCGCAAAGGCCCGCCGGCCAAACCCGCTTATGACCGCAGCCGCATCGTGCTCGACCGGCCCAGGATCAAGATCGCCTCACGGGATTTCCACTAAAGCGGCCTATGCGATCACAAACCGATATTGCCGACCTCGCGTCCTAGCAAACCTTCGGATGCGATCATCATGAGTCACGAGAGGGCAACCAAGGACGATGGCGCTCGCGATAAGCAGCCGGTCAGCAGGATCGCGATGTTCGAGATGATGCAAGCTGTAGGCAAGCGCTGCTGTTCCATGATCAAGCGGAACCGCCTCGAGGCCGGGCCGATCGAGAAATCGCTCCACCCATTCATACACTGGAAGATCGAGCTCAATAAGACCCTTGTCCACGAGCATCGCGATTTCCCATGTACTGACCGCACTCCAAAGAATTCGACCGCCGGCTTTCCAAGCCTTCTCGATCGTTTGTTGTGTTGCCTTTCCCAGGCGTGCGTCGCCGTTGTTCAGCCACAACGCGATATGCGTATCGAGCAACAGATCGGTCACCGACGGATCTCGGCTCCGGTCTCTGCATCCATCTCATCGTCCAAAACGGGCTGCGTAAGGTCGACTCCTGCGCGCACGCGAACCGACCCGGCATTGGCACCGAACAACGACTGCGTGCGCGCAGCCTCTTCGAGCAAGCGACGCACCGCGGTCGCCACAAGCTCGGTCTTGTTGCCGCCGGTCATCTGGTCGGCAGCCTTTTCTATGAGCGCCACGACATCGGGGCGATTGATCGTCACGACACTGGCCATGTCCGCCTCATATGATGATATAAGTAATGATCTAATGATCAGACGATCTCAAGTCAAGGGACCCCCTTCAGAACAGCTGGTTGCCCTCGCGCGGTTTCCAGCGAGCTTGATCCAGGTCAACGCGGCGCTCCCGACAGACGGCCACGCTCGGACCGTTCCCAATGGAGCGGGCCATGAAAAGCAACGAGTTCTACTATCTGGTGATGGTGTGCGGCACCTTTGTCGTCTTCGCCACGAGCCTTGCCGTCACCTACGTCCAATACCGGCGCTGGCTGAGGCATCAGCCCGTCCGCCATCGCTAGAGCCGCGTCGCCTCGTCGATCAGTTCCTGCGCGGCGATATCCAGCAGCTCGTCCTCGGCGGTGCCGTCGAGCACCCGTTCCTTGCCGATCTCGAGCAGGATCGGCACGGCGAGCGGCGAGATGCGGTCGAGCCGGCGGTATTCGATGCGGCCCCGGGCGCGGCGCAGCAGGTCGCCCAGGCGCTTGAGGTCGGCGAGCTGCCAGGCGGCGTCCTGGCGGGTGGCGCGCAGCAGGATGTGGTCGGGCTCGTGCTTGCGCAGCGCGTCGTAGATCAGGTCGGAGCTGAAGGTGACTTGGCGGCGCGACTTCTCCTCGCCGGGAAAGCGCCGTTCGATCAGGCCGGCGATCACCGCGACATTGCGGAACGAGCGGCGCAACATGGTCGATTCGTCCATCCAGGCTTCGAGGTCGTCGCCCAGCATGTCCTCGTCGAACAGCTGGTCGAGTTGCGCCTTGGTGGGCGGCCGTCGGCCCCAGATGCCCAGCACGTAGTCGGTGGCGACGAAGCCCAGCGGCTTCAGCCCCATGCGTTCCATGCGGCGGGTCAGCAGCATGCCCAGCGTCTGATGGGCGTTCCGGCCCTCGAAGCAGTAGGCCACGATGAACTGCTTGCTGCCGCGCGGAAACCCCTCGATCAGCAGGCGGTCGCTCGCCGGCAAGGTCGAGCGGATGCGCTGCATGCGCAGCCATTCGCGCACCTCGGCCGGCAGCTTCGGATGCCGCGAGGGATCCTGCAGGATGCCGCGCACGCGGGCGGCCAGGAAGGTCGAGAGCGGCAGGCGGCCGCCGCCATAGGCCGGCACCTTGGGATCGCCGCCGGTCGCCGGCGAACACTGCGCCACCAGCTCCTTCACCCCCTCGAAGCGCAACAGGCGGCCGGCGAAGACGAAGGTGTCGCCCGCCACCAGCCCCTGGATGAACGCCTCCTCGACCTCGCCCAGCACCGGCCCGCGCCGCATCTTCACCTTGATCAGCGGCAGCTCGACGATGGTGCCGACATTCATGCGGAACTGCCGCGCCACCATCGGCGAGGCCAGCATCCAGCGCCCGTCGGGCAGCTGCTTCAGCCGGTGCCAGCGCTCATAGGCCGCCAGCGCGTAGCCGCCGGTGGCGACGAAGTCGAACGTGTCGTCGAAATCCTGGCGCGGCAGGTCGCGATAGGGCTGCGTGGTCCGTACCTCTTGGTAGAAAGTGTCGCGGTCGATCGGCTGGGCGCAGGCGGTGCCGACGATATGCTGCGCCAGCACGTCGAGGCAGGGCGGCCGGGGCGGATCGCCGTCGAGCTCGCGCGCCTCGATGGCCTCGAGCGCCGCCAGGGATTCCAGCACCTCGAAGCGGTTGGCCGGCGCGATCATGGCGCGGCTCGGCTCGTCGAGCCGGTGATTGGCGCGGCCGATCCTCTGCATCAGGCGGCTCACGCCCTTGGGTGCGCCCATCTGGATCACCAGGTCGACGTCGCCCCAGTCGATGCCGAGATCGAGCGAGGAGGTCGCCACCACGGCGCGCAGCTTGCCGGCCGCCATCGCCGCCTCGACCTTGCGCCGCTGCTCGACGGCCAGCGAGCCGTGATGCAGGCCGATCGGCAGATTGTCCTCGTTGATGCGCCACAGCCGGTCGAACACCAGCTCGGCCTGCGCGCGGGTGTTCACGAACACGATCGAGGTCTTGTGCTGGCGGATGATGTTGTAGACCTCGGGCACCGCGTGATGGCCCATGTGGCCGCCCCACGGCAGCCGCTCGTGGGCATCGATGATGCTCACCACCGGCTGGGCGCCAGGCTCGCCCTGCACGATCTCGACCTCGTCCTTGACGGCGAGGAAGTCCGCCATCTCGGGCGGATTGGCGACCGTGGCCGACAGGCCGACGAAGCGTACGTGGGGCGCCAGCGTCGCCACGCGCGCCAGGCAAAGCGCCAGGTGATGGCCACGCTTGCTGGTGGCGAAGGAATGCAGCTCGTCCACGATCAGGCATTTCAGGCTGGCGAAGAACTGCGCCGCATCGGGATAGCTGAGCAGCAGCGCCAGCGATTCCGGCGTGGTCATCAGCAGATCCGGCGGCCGCTCGCGCTGGCGCAGCCGGCGGCTCTGCGGCGTGTCGCCGGTCCGGCTCTCCGCCCGCACCGGCAGCTGCATCTCGGCGATCGGCAGTTCGAGGTTGCGGCGGATGTCGGTGGCGAGCGCCTTCAAGGGCGAGATGTAGAGCGTATGCAGCTCGCCCTTGCCCTTCTTGTGGGCGAGGTCCTGGCCGTTGCGACGACGCTCCGTGAGCTCGATCAAGGACGGCAGGAAGCCCGCCAGGGTCTTGCCGCCGCCGGTCGGCGCGATCAGCAGCGCACTCTTGCCCTGCTGGGCCAGCGCGATCAGGGCGAGCTGATGCGGCCGCGGCGTCCATCCGCGACTTTCGAACCAGCGTGAAAACAGGTCGGGAAGCCCCATATCTGCCGGGTAGGATGCAGCAAGTTCAATGGCCGTCGACACCCTAAATCCCCGCTCCTGGCTCTATCCGACGCCGCGCGGCCTTTATTGCAAGCCCGGCGACTTCTATGTCGATCCGGCCGTCGCCGTGCCGCGCGCCGTGATCACGCACGGCCACGGCGATCATGCCCGGCCCGGCCATCGTTCGGCACTGGCCACGCCCGAGACGCTGGCCATCATGCGCGCGCGCTTCGAGGATATGCCCGGCACCGACCAGCAGCCGCTGCACTACCGCGAAAGCGTGCGGGTCGGCGAGGTGGATGTGAGTTTCGCCCCGGCCGGACACATCCTGGGCTCGGCGCAGGCCGTGCTGGCCTACCGGGGCCAGCGCATCGTGGTGTCGGGCGATTTCAAGCGCCGGCCCGATGCGACCTGCCCGCCCTTCGAGCCGGTGCCCTGCGACGTTTTCATCACCGAGGCGACGTTCGCCCTGCCGGTGTTCCATCATCCCTCCGATGCCGGCGAGATCGGCAAGCTTCTGCGCTCCGTCACCACCTTTCCCGAACGCACTCATCTGGTGGGCGTCTACGCGCTCGGCAAGTGCCAGAGGGTGATCAAGCTGCTGCGCGCCGCGGGCTGGGACAAGCGCATCTGGCTGCACGGTGCGCTGCTGTCGTTGTGCAAGCTCTACCAGGAGCTGGGCGTCGATCTCGGCGACATCGCCCATGTCTCCGAGGCGATCCTGGAGCCCTTCAAGGGCGCCATCGTGCTCTGCCCGCCCTCGGCCATCGCCGACCGCTGGTCGCGGCGCTTCGCCGATCCGCTGCCGGCGGTCTGCTCGGGCTGGATGCGGGTGCGCGCCCGCGCCCGGCAAAGCGACGCCGAGTTGCCGCTGGTCATCTCCGACCATGCCGATTGGGCCGAGCTCACCCAGACCCTCAAGGATGTCGGCGCCCCCAAGGTGTGGGTGACGCACGGCCGCGAAGAGGCATTGGTGCATTATGCGCGCTCGCTCGGCATCGACGCCGAGGCGCTGCATCTCGCCGGCCGCGAGGAAGAAGGCGCCTAGGTGCAGGCCTTCGCCGCCCTGCTCGACGCCCTCTCCTTCCAGCCGGCGCGCAACGCCAAGCTGCGGCTGATCGAGACCTATCTGCGCGAGACGCCCGACCCGGACCGCGGCTGGGCGCTGGCCGCGCTGACGGGCGGCCTCGACTTCCCGGCGGCCAAGCCCGCGCTGTTGCGGGGCTTCGGCGAGGACAAGATCGGCATCGACCTCTTTCATCTTTCCTATGACTATGTCGGCGACCTCGCCGAGACCCTGGCGCTGATCTGGGAAACCGATCCCGCCGCCGGGCCGCCGCCGGCGCTCGGCGAAGTGGTCGAGACCCTGCAACGCGCCACGCGCACCCAGACGCCGGCCATTCTCAAGCGCTGGCTGGATGCCCTCGATTCGACGGGGCGCTGGGCCCTGCTGAAGCTCCTGACCGGAGCCCTCAGGGTGGGCGTCTCGGCACGGCTCGCCAAGCAGGCGGTCGCCAATATCGGCGGCAAGCCGGTCGATGCA
>JABCYT010000311.1 GCA_013290035.1 Alphaproteobacteria bacterium | reverse complement strand
AATATCCGGCGCAAAGGCCGAGTAACAGGGCAGGCGAAGTATGAAGCGACGCGTTTTCACTCAGGGATTCCTGTTCAGCGCCTTCTGCGCCCCGGCTTTCGCGGCCGACCCGCTGCCGACCCTGCGGGAAACCCCGATGTTCGCCGACCAGGTGAAGTCGGGCGCGCTGCCGCCGGTCGCCGAGCGCATTCCCAATCCACCGTGGATCGTGCGGAAATTCGCCGGCGGCGATGGCCCCGGCCAGCCGGGCGGCCAGCTCAACATGCTGGTGGCGAGTGCGCGCGATACGCGGCTGATGACGATCTACAGCTACACGCGCCTGATCGTCTATGACGACCAGTTCAAGCTGCATCCCGACATCCTGGAGAGCTACGAGGCCAAGGACAGCCGCGAGTTCACCTTCAAGCTGCGCGCCGGCCATAAATGGTCGGACGGTCATCCCTTCACCACGGAGGATTTCCGCTTCTTCTGGGAGGACATCGCCAACAACAAGGAGCTCTCGCCCTCCGGTCCCTCGGTCGAGCTTCTGGTCGACGGCAAGCCGCCCAAGGTCGAGTTCATCGACGAGCGCACCATCAAGTACAGCTGGGACAAGCCCAATCCCTACTTCATCGAAAGCCAGGCGCGCGCCGCGCCGCTCTTCCTGTTCCGGCCGGCGCATTACCTCAAGAAGTTCCACACCAAGTACACCGACCCCGCCGAGATCAACAAGTCGGCCAAGGGCGGCCAGGCGGGCGGCAGCTGGGTGCAGATCTATCGCCGGCTGGACGTCATGTATGCCAACGACAATATCGACCTGCCGTCGCTCAACCCGTGGGTCAACACCACACCCTCGCCCGCGCAGCGCTACGTCTTCGCGCGCAACCCCTTCTATCACCGCATCGACGAGAAGGGGCAGCAGCTGCCCTACATCGACAAGGTGATCTTCACCCTGGCGGCGACCAATCTCGTGCCGGCCAAGGCAGGGCTGGGTGAGGCCGACCTGCAGCCGCGCTATCTCAACATGCGCGACTACACCTTCCTGCAGAAGAGCGCCAAGAATTCGGGCGTCGAAGTGCGCCTGTGGGAAGCCGGTTCCGGCTCGCAGCTCGCGCTCTATCCCAACCTCAACGCCAACGACGACGAATGGCGAAAGCTCATGCGCGACGTGCGCTTCCGCCGGGCCCTGTCGGTGGCGATCGACCGCGACGAGCTGAACCAGGCCGTCTATCTCGGCCTGGCCAAGCCGTCGAACAACACCATCATGGAGCGGTCGGAGCTGTTCAAGCCCGAGTACGCGACCAAATGGGCGCAGTACGATCCCAAGCTCGCCAACAAGCTGTTGAACGAGATCGGCCTCACCAAGCGCGATCCCCAGGGCATCCGCCTGCTGCCCGACGGCCGACCGGCGATCATCGTGGTGGAGAATCAAAGCGAGGACACCGAGGACTCCGACGCCCTGCAGCTCATCACCGAATACTGGAAGAAGATCGGCATCAAGATGCTGGTGAAGCCGCAGACCAAGGAGAACTTCCGCCTGCGTACCTTCTCCGGCGAGGCCCTGATGACGGCCTATGCCGGCGTCGTGACCGCCGTGCCCTCGCCAAACACGAGTCCCAAGGAGTTCGCGCCGACCATGCAGGGCGGCCTGAACTGGTCCAAGTGGGGCATGTACATCGAATCGAAGGGCAAGCAGGGCGAGAAGTGCGACATGGAGCAGGCCTGCAAGCTCCTGGACTACGTCAAGGACTGGGAGCACGCGACCAGCGAAGACGAGCGCCGCAAGGCGTGGGACAAGATCCTGGAGGCCAACGCCGACGAGGTGTTCTCGATCGGCACTGTGAACGGCATCCGCCAGCCGGTCGTGGTCGGCCCCAAGGTGCGCAACGTGCCCAAGGAAGGCTACTGGGCCTGGGATCCCGGCGGCTACATCGGCCTCTACCAGCCCGACACGTTCTGGATCGCGCAGTAAGCTTTGGAAGACCTAGTTGCGCCAGTCATCGACCCGGGCGCTGACGTCGGAGGGCAACGATAGACCAAGCGCTGCCAGCGCCGAACGGTTGACGCTGAAGGTGAATTGCGTCGGTCCGTTCACCGGCAGGTCGGCCGGATTGGCGCCGCGGAGGATCATGTCTACGTACTTCGCGCCGCCGTAGTAGCCTTCGGCGTGACCGGGGCCGAGCGCCATCAAGCCGCCGGCCATGACATATTCCACGTCTGAATAGATCGCCGGCAGCCGGTGTTTTGCCGCCTCGACAGCCAACGCAAACCGTCGCGAATTGATGAAACTGTCGACGCAGTTGACGAAAGCCTTGGCGCCGAAAGCAACGGCTTGATCGAATGCGGGAGCGACGTCTTCAGGCCTGCGAAGGTCCAGGGCCTGCGCCTCGATGCCGAGCGCTCGGCCTTCGGAACGGATCAATTCCAGCTGACTGGCATTGTTGGCGTTGTTGCCGTTCAAGACGACTGAGATCTTGTCGAGGTTGGGCACCAGACGGCGGAGAATCCGCAATCGCTCGCCGATCAGCTGCGGCGCGTACATCGTCGTACCCGTCACGTTCGTTCCCGGACGTTCCAGGCTCTTCACCAAGCCCAGGCCGACAGGATCGTTTACCGCCAGCATGACGATGGGGACGATGCTGGTCGATCTGGCAGCTGCAACGGCGGCCGCCACGTTGGCGGCCGCAATGACGTCGATCTTGCCGGCCACCAACTCGGCCATCACGCCGCGATATTCGTCATCCAACACGGCTTCCCGATACTCGATTCGCAGGTTCTTGCCCTCGACGTAGCCGAGCTCGGCCAGCCCCTGCTTGAAGACCTCAACTCGCTTCGGGTCGGCGTTCTTGGCAGCCATGTAGCCCAGGACCGGCGCGGGCTGAGCGACGCCGGCGGCGACTGGCGAGACGAGGAGAAGCGCTGCGCCCAGCAATCGCCGGCGGGCTACCATTGGGCCCGAGACAATGATCGACATTGGACTGCCTTCCGAAGTCAGCGCTCCCCGAAAATCTCCCTTGCCGGACTACCAAGTGTCAATATTCGGCCGCTTCTTGTGCGCGTTGCGCGGGCGCGGCTTGGCGTCGAGCAGGGCGGTCGCGATCCACCGCCTTGAATCGGCGGGATCGATCACCTCGTCGACCTCGAAATAGGTCGCGGTGCTGAGCGCCCTGCCGCGGGCGTAGGCCGCCGCCACCATCCTGTCGAAGGCGGCGCGCCGTTCGGCCGGATCGGCGATCGCCTCGAGCTCCTTGCGGTAGCCGAGCTTGACCGCGCCCTCGAGGCCCATGCCGCCGAACTCGCCGGTCGGCCAGGAGATGGCGAAGGTGCCGGCATGGAACGAGCCGCCGGCCATCGCCTGGGCGCCCAGCCCATAGGCCTTGCGCAGCACGATGGTGCCGAACGGCACGCTCAAGTTGGCGCCGGTCACGAACAGGCGCGAGCAGTGGCGCACCAGCGCCGTCTTCTCGACCTCCGGTCCCACCATCATGCCGGGCGTATCGCACAGGAACAGCACCGGCAGATCGAAGGCGTCGCACAATTGCAGGAAACGCGCGGCCTTGTCGGAGCCGTCGGAGTCGATGGCGCCGGCCAGATGCACGGGATTGTTGGCGACGATGCCGAACGGCTTGCCTTCGATGCGGCCAAGCGCCGTCACCATGCCGGGCCCGAAGGCGCGGCGGACTTCCAGCACCGAGCCCTCGTCGCACAGCGTGTCGATCACGCTGCGTACGTCGTAGATGCGCAGGCGGTTCTCCGGGATGGCGCGACGCAACAGGCGCTGGTCGGCTGCCCGCCATTCCGGCAGCGTGCCCTGGAAGTAGGAGAGATACTTCTTGGCGACCAAGACCGCCTCGGCCTCGTCCTCGACGGCGATGTCGACCGTGCCGTTGGGCACCTGCACGCTCATCGGGCCCACTTCCTCGGGCGCAAACACGCCGAGGTTGCCGCCCTCGATCATCGCCGGGCCGCCCATGCCGATCGACGAATTCCTGGTCGCGATCACCACGTCGCAGCAGCCCAGCAGGGCCGCGTTGCCGGCGAAGCAGCGGCCCGAATTGATGCCGACCAGCGGCGACACGCCGCTCAATCGCCCGAAAATGTGGAAGGCCATGGTGTTGAGCCCGGCCACCGACTGCACATCGACGTCGCCCGGCCGGCCGCCGCCGCCCTCGGTGAAGAAGACCAGCGGGATGCGCTGCTCCTCGACGATCTCGAACAGGCGGTCCTTCTTGTGATGGTTGGTCTTGCCCTGGGTGCCGGCCAGCACGGTGTAGTCGTAGTGCGCGACGGCGACGCGGCTCTTCTCCGGCCCGAACAGCGAGCCGTTGACGCGGCCGATGCCGGTAATGAGCCCGTCGGCCGGCGTCTTGGCGATCAGGTCCTCCTGCGTGCGCCGCGTCCGCTGACTGGCGATGGCGAAGGCGCCCCATTCGACGAAGCTGCCGGGATCGACCAGATCGTCGAGATTCTGCCGCGCCGTGCGCTGGTTGGTCTTGCGCCGGCGCGCCTGGGCGTCCGGCCTCCTGTCGTCGAGCGTCATGGCGCGACGATCGAAATACTCGGCGAGATCGGGCCGGATGTGGTCGAGGTCGATCTTCTCCTCGGCCGCCGCGCCCTTCACCTCGACGTCGGCCTCCTCGACGAACAGCAGCGCATGGCCCTCGTAGATCGTCTCGCCGGCCTCGACCGCGATCCGTCGCACGTAGCCGCGCGCCGGGCTCCTGATCTCGTGTTGCATCTTCATGGCGTCCATGATCAGCAGCGGCTGGCCGGCGGCGACGGCGTCGCCTTCCTTCACGGCGATGCTGACGATCGTGCCCTGCATGGGCGCCGGCACGGCGACGGTGCCTTCCGGCGCGTCGTCGGCAGCCTCGGGAGCGGCCTGGGTCGTCGTCTTGCCGAACGCCAGCACGGCCAGCGGATCGACGGCATCGACCCGCGCGCCGGCCTGCCGTGCGCCTGTTGTCGCCGGTGCTGCCGCCTGAAAATAGAGCCCGGATTGCAGCTTGTCGGCCGCGGCAATCAGCTTCTTCGCCTGTTCGTCGATGAAGCGCGTGTGAACCTTGTCGGCCCGGAAGTCGCCGTGCGCCAGCAGGGCGCGCAGGAAGGCGATGTTGCTGGGCGCGCCTTCCAGCCGGAAGGCGGCGAGCGCGCGCTCGGCGCGCGAGAGCGCGTCGGCGAACTCGGCCGACGGGCTGTGCACGATCAGCTTGGCGAGCAGCGAGTCGAAATTCGGATTGGTGCGGTAGCCGGCA
>JABCYT010000310.1 GCA_013290035.1 Alphaproteobacteria bacterium | reverse complement strand
CGGCAACCTCCGGGCGCTGGCGGTGACCGGCGAGAAGCGCGTCAGCGCGCTGCCCGACGTGCCGACGCTCAAGGAACAGGGCATCGACGTGGTGGTGAGCGGCTGGCAGGGCCTGTTCGCGCCGGCCAAGACGCCCGATGCCGTGCTCGACAAGATCGAGAAGGACGCCAAGCAGGCGATGAAGGAACCCAAGTGGGAGGAGGCGCTGGCCAAGGACGGGCTGGAGCTGCCGCCCGATCGCACGCGGGCCGAGTTCGCCAAGTTCGTCGCCGACGAGCACGCCTTCTGGGGCAACAAGCTCAAGGTATTGAAGATCGAGATGGAGTGACGGCGGGGCAAGCCGCCGCCTGCAGGTCGAGGAAGAACACGCTGCCGCCTTCGGGGTTGGGCTCGAAGCCGGCGGTGGCCCGCATGCGGTTGGCCAGGCTCTGCACGATATAGAGGCCGAGGCCGGACGTGGGCTCGCCGCCGGTCGGCCGCGCACTCAAGCGCGTGAACTTCCTGAACAGGGATCCGGCCTCGCCCGCGGCAATGCCAGGTCCGCGGTCGGTGACCGAGACGCGCACGTGCGGTCCGCGCGATCGCGCCTCGAGACGCACGGACGAGTCCTTCGGGGAAAACTTGACGGCGTTGGAGAGCAGATTGCCGAGGGCGCGCGCGAGCATCAGCGGCTCGGCCTGCGCGCAGAGGCCGCCGGCGTCGCACACCACGGCAATGCCCTTCTCCGCCGCCGCCGGTGCGGCCGTGGCGGCGACTTCGGCGAATAGTTTCGCGAGGTCGACGATGTCGAGGAGGGTCTCGCCGGCTTCGGCCGCATGCGTATCCAGCAGCCGCGTGATGGCACTCTGCATGGCGGCGCAGGTCCGCGCGATCTCGCGCAGCTTCGGACCGTCGCCCTCCACCCGGTCCGGGATGGTGCGCAGCAGTGCCCGGATGCCGGCGAGCGGGCTTTGCAGGTCGTGGGCGACGGTCGCCACGATTTCGCTGCGCTCGTCGAGCAGCCGGTTGACTCGCGCCAGGGCCACGGTCAGCTCGTCCTTCTGCCGGCGAATGGTCGCCGCGGTGTCGAACGCCTGCCGCTCGGTCCGGGCCTGCAAGGCCGCGACGAACCAGCCGAGCGCGGCCGCGATGGTGCCGCCGATCGCCATCAGAAGCACGAAGATCGTGCCCTGGCCGAGGCTGAACACGATCGCGAGGTAGAGCAGATGCACGGGCGCCAGCACGGCGAGCAGCAGCCACCGCGGCCATACCGGCGCCACGCAGGTCACGAAGATCAGGGTCGCGTAGGCGGGGTTGGCGCCAAGACGCGGCACGAGGTCGAGGGCGAAGACAAGGCCGGTTGCCGCCGTGGCTCCTCCGAACAGCAACGGCAGGATCGGCGGCGGCCATTGCGCGGCCCGCGGCGAGCGGCAGACGAAGCCCAGGCCAACGAAGTAGAGCACGACGACGGCCTGCACGAGCGCGTGCTGCCAGAGCCTGAGCGACGGCAGGACGATATTGGCGACCAGCAGCAACGCCATGACCAGCGCAAAGTACCGCGAGCCCGACCGCAGCCGCCGCGCGTTCAGGCGGCTGAGATGGGCGGCGAACGACGGCGACGGGTCGGGGCCGTCCGTGTCGGTGGTCGCGGCAGGCACTTCGGCAAGGGAAAGACGATCAGGCATGAGGGCCCTAGCCGCCTCTCTCCACGTACAGGAGCGCCTCGCGTTCCAGTTCGGAGGCCGTCTCCAGGCCGAGCTTGGTCTTGATCTTCTCGCGGTGGGCGCCAATGGTCTTGGGGCTGAGATTGAGATCCGTGGCGATCTGGCCCGTGGTCAGGCCGGCGCCGATCAGCAGGAAAATCTGCATCTCGCGATTGGACAGGTCGGAGTAGCGCACCTGCGGTGCACCATGGAAGCGGCGCGCGAGGACGCGGGCATTCATGCGCGGGCTGAGCACGATCTCGCCGCGCAGCACCGCGTCGAGCGCCTGCACGACGCCGTCGAGGTCGGCGCCTTTCATGAGGTAGCCGTGCGCCCCCGCGCTCAGCACGCGCTCGGCATGGAGCGCCTCGTCATGTTGCGACAGGACCAGGATGCGCACGCCGGGCGCCATGGCGAGGCACTGCGCCGCGAGGTCGGCGCCGCTGCGCCCGCCCAGCATCAGGTCGAGGATCATGACGTCGGGCTGCTGGCGCGCTGCGGCCTGCACCGCCTCGGCCGGCGTGCCGGCTTCGCTGACGACTTCGTAACGGCCGGTCTGTTCGACCACGGCCCGCAGACCCATCCGCACCACCGGATGGTCGTCGACGATCAGCACGCGCGGCAGTTTCGGCGCCATGCCCACGACTTGGCATGGATTGCGGCCGCGCCGTCAAGATTATCCTCCTCAACGCGGCGTGTGCTGCAGGCGGACGTCAGTCCATTGCCTCCCCCGTAAGACGGGGGAGGCGAAAGAAATGAGGCTTTTGATCAGCCCACGACCGGCACCATCAGGCGCGATTCAGCGAAGATGCGATTCTTCGCGGCCTGGCCGCAGCTCACGTGGCTCAGCCCCTGCATGGCGACGCCCTCGTCCTCGCTGGCGAGCACGAGGCGCAAGCGCTGGCCGGGCTTGAAACGCTGGCCGGTCGGCACGATCGCGATCTCGAACCATGTCGGCTGGCCGGGCACCAGCGGCTCGGCACGGTCGTGCGGATGGACCGGCCGGTAGGGCTTGGAGCGCGCCGGATCGAGGGCGCGATGGCTGGCGCGCAGCCAGCCCTGGGTCAGGTCCGATGCCGACCCGCCGGCGTCGATCAGTTGCAGCTTCACGATCCAGTTGACGTCGCTTGCCGTCGAGCTGGCCCGCAGCGCGAGCTTGAACGGACCGACGAGATCGGTGGCCTGCTGGAACGGCGCGCTGTCCCACGACAGCACGCTGGGGAGCTGCGGCGGGTTGGCGTTCTTGGGAAGATCGAGCGCCTTGGGCAAATGCAGGTATTCCCGTGCGCCTTCCGGCCCGGGGGTGCTGTCCAGCAGGCCGTCGACGCGCAGATGCCACTCGACGAATTGCGTCTGCGGCAACGGCCAGCTGTCGGCCGTGCGCCATTCGTCGGCGCCCTCGACGTAGTAGCGGATCGGCGGCCCTTCGAGGATGCCGGTGTCGCGCTTCTTCAGCCAATGGTCGTACCAGGCGAGCGCCTCGACATGCAGGCTCTCCCACGGCCACTGCAGCGACCCGCGCGGCGTGATGGAGAAGCGATACGGGATCCTCTCCTTGACGTCGTCAAAGGCGGTGAACGGCGTGTCGAGATGCATGCACACGTTCTCCCAATCCGCGCCGAGATACATCGGAATGTCGATGTCGCCCATGCGTCGCGACATGTCGCGGAATTCCCAGTATTCGTCGCGGAACTGATGGAGGACGCCGACGTCGGCAAAAACGTCGTCCCATGGATGGGTATCGTAGGCGAACTTCAGCGCCATATCGAACACCTTGAGCGTGTCCTTGTGCGGCGCGGCGAGCCTCGCATGCACGCGCGGGCTGAGCAGGATCTTGTTGGCGAGCTCGACGGCGCTCGAGCGGAAGAAGGCATCCTTGCGCTTGCTCAGCATGCCGATACCCGCGAAGTAGCGCGATGCGAAGCGGCCGTTGAACATGCCGCCATGCCAGAACATCTCGCGGTAGGGATCGATCGTTCCCGAGAACGGGAAGATCGCCCTGAGGTGCGGCGGCTTCAGCAGCGCCGCGCGGAACTGCTCGATGGCGAAGTAGCTGACGCCGATCATGCCCACTTCGCCGTTGCACCACGGCTGCGCCGCCACCCATTCGATCAGGTCATAGAGGTCGGTCTGCTCGGCCGGCCCCCAGAAGTCGTAGGCGCCTTCGCTGCCGCAGGTGCCGCGGCTGTTGGCGATGACGTGCGCATAGCCGCGCGGCACGAAGAAATCGCTCTGCCCCGCCTCGACGAAGCCGGCCGGGATGCCGAGGGCCTGCATCTGCCGCGGATAGGGCGACATCGCCACCAGGGCCGGGAAGCGGGCGGGATTGTCCGGCCGATGCACGTCGGACAGCAGCTTCGTGCCGTCGCGCATGGCGACCGCGACGTTGTCCTCGCGCCGGATCGCGAACTGCGGCTCGGACAGGTTGCGATACGGCCGGCCCGTGGTCTGGATGCCGGCCAGCGGGCGTTGTCCGGGCTCGGTGCCGGAACAGGCGACACGGGTGCTCATGGTCAGCCCGCCTCGACCAGCTTGGTGAGCATGCCGTGCCACTGGAAGTGCTCGTAGCCTTCGACGATGACGCTCATGGCCGCGCCGGCCGCCACCGCCTTGAAGAAGCCGTAGCCGTCGCTGTAGCGGTTGAGGTTCAGCGAGACGACCTTGTCGACCTTGGCCGCCGAGGTGAAAAGGTCGGCAACCAGGTCGACGTAATTGTTCGTGTGATAGAGCCCCGGCGCGCTTTCGCAGTAGATCGCGGTAGTCCCCTGGACGACCTGCTCGCGCAGGAACTTCTGCTGCGGGAAGAAGTTGAGGAAGAAGAGGCTGTCCTTGCTCAGTTCGTTGGTCTTGCCAAGCCGCCAGAAGTTCGGAGCGGGATCGACCGGGAAAGCCTGCGGGAACATCGAAATGATCGGATCGATGGCATAGAGGCCGATCATCGCCAACTTCGGGAAGGCAGCGACGGCTGCCGCGTAACCCGCCTTGCCGCGCGCCTCGTCGGCGAAGCGGACGTGGTGGACGAAGCATTGCAGGCCCGCTGGCACCAGCTTTTCCCAGAAGGCGACCCGATCCTTGACCACCTCCATGAGGTCCCGCATCTGTCGGGCGACCATCGGCTCGGTGGTGGTCCGTACGGCCTGGTGATGCAAGGCCGCCGTTTCGGCGAAGTCGAGCCGGCGGAAGACATGCGCGCGCGCGCCGAGGCCGGCGAGCGAGGATGGCGTTGACGCGAACTCGACGGCGACCAACGTACGCGTGTTGTAGATACGAAGACGATCCATGGCGACATATGCTCCTGTTGGGTCGCCGCGGAAAATAGGGGAAGCGGGTTCGCCGCCTGTCGGTGCCGCCGACCTATTCTGGCCTAGGTGAATGACCTAGCTCAGGATGCATCGGCCAGGCGAAGAACGGGTCCGTTTTCCGCCAGCACCGGCGACGATGGCGGGCTAAGCCCGGCGCATGAGCAGGCAGGACAGCAGGCGCTACGGCGTTGTCAGCATCGAGGACCAAACAGCGCTGAGCGGACTCGAGTTCGTGCAGGGCCTGGTGAACGGC
>JABCYT010000309.1 GCA_013290035.1 Alphaproteobacteria bacterium | reverse complement strand
GCCGACCCTGGGCGAAAGCGGATTGAAGGGCGTCGATGTCGACATGTGGTACGGCTTTTTCGCGCCCAGGGGCACGCCGCCCGAGATCGTGGCGCGACTCAACCAGGAGGTCGCGCCGATCCTCGGCTCGCCCGAAGCCAAGAGTGTGTTCGAGGCGCAGGGCCTCAGCCCCGCCAGCTCGACGCCGTCTCAGCTGGGCGAGATCGTGGTGCGCGATCGCGCGCACTGGGCCGATGTCGTGGCCAGGCGCGGGATTCAACCTGAGTAGGACCCGAATGAGTGACCCCGACGTTCTGATCGTGGGCGGCGGCATTGGCGGGCTGGCGCTGGCGCTCAGCCTGCACCAGGCCGGGATCCCCGCGCGCGTGTTCGAGGCCGCGCCCGACGTGCTGCCGCTGGGCGTCGGCATCAACCTGCTGCCGCACGCCATGCGCGAGTTGAGCGAGCTCGGCCTGCAGGAGGCGCTGGCCGCGCACGCCATCGAGACGCGCGAGCTCGCCTTCTACAGCCGCCACGGCCAGTTCATCTACAAGGAGCCGCGCGGCCGCTTCGCCGGCTACGACTGGCCGCAGCTTTCGATCCATCGCGCCGACCTGCATCAGGTGATGCTCGACACGGTGAAGGCGCGCCTGGGCAACGATGCTGTGCGGCTCGCGCATCGCTGCCTCAAGGTGGATCAGGACGGCGCGGGCGTCGTCATCCACTTCGACAACATTGAGCCGCAGCACGGCAAGCTCGCGGTCGGCTGCGACGGCATTCATTCGGCGCTGCGCCGGCAGCTCATTCCGAACGAAGGGCCGCCGAAGTATTCCGGCGTCAACATGTGGCGCGGCGTGGTGCGCTGGCCGGCCTATCTCGGCGGCGACACCATGGTCTCGACGGGCTGGATGACGGTCGGCAAGACGGTGATCTATCCCGTCCGGCCCGGTACGCCGGAAACCGGAGGCCTGCCCCTGATCAATTGGGTGGCCGAGATCGAGCGGTCCGAGGCGGTGCGCCAGGACTGGACCGGCCGCGGCCGGCTCAGCGACATCATGCCGGCCTTCGCCGGGCTGAAATTCGACTGGCTCGACATCAGCGGCATGATCGAGAGCAGCGAGGAGATCCTGGAATATCCCATGGTCGATCGCGACCCGCTGCCGCGCTGGAGCTTCGGGCGGATCACCCTGCTGGGCGATGCGGCGCATCCGATGTATCCGCGCGGCTCCAACGGTGCGGGCCAGGCGATCCTCGACGCGCGTTTCCTCACCGGGCAGATCAAGAAGCTGGGCGCAACGCCCGAGGCGCTGCGGCAGTACGAGGCGGTACGCAATCCGGCGACGGCCAAGGTCGTGTTGACCAACCGCAGCGATCCGCCCGACGCCATTCTGCGCGAGGTCTGGCAGCGCTCCGGCGGCCAGCGCTTCGAGCGCATCGAGGACGTGATCTCCAGCGCCGAGCTTGAGGCCATCTCCGAGCGCTACAAGAAGGTGGCGGGCTTCGACCGCGAGACACTCAAGACCCGGCCGAGCTTCGTCTAGCCCAGCGGATGATGGCAGGCAGCGAATTGGCCGACGGCGATCTCGCGCAACTCAGGCACCACGTCGGCACAAGTCTGATCGGCGCGCGGACAGCGGGTGCGAAAGCGACAGCCCGACGGCGGGTCGAGCGGTGACGGCGGCTCGCCCGCCGCAAGGTTGGCGGCCGGCTTGACCGTCGGGTCAGGCACGGGGATCGCCTCGAGCAGCAGTGCCGTGTAGGGATGCGCCGGCCGCGCAAACAGCTGCTCGGTCGGCCCGACCTCGCACAGGCGGCCGAGATACATCACGGCAATGCGATCGCTGACGGCCTTCACCACGGCGAGATCGTGGGCGATGAACAGCAGCGTGAGGCCGTAGCGCCGCTTCATGTCCTCGAGCAGGTTGAGGATCTGGGCGCGGATCGAGACGTCGAGCGCCGACACCGGCTCGTCGCAGATCACCAGTTCCGGCTCGAGGATCAGCGCGCGGGCGATGCAGATGCGCTGGCACTGGCCGCCGGAGAATTCGTGCGGCAGGCGGCCCATCACCAGGTCGGCGTCGAGCCCGACGGCCGCCAGCACGTCGCGCACCCGCCGCTCGCGCTCGCCGCGGTCGACAACGCCCGTGATGACCAGCGGCTCGGCCACGATGTCGCCGATCGACCGCCTTGGATTGAGCGAGGCGATCGGGTCCTGGAAGATGAGCTGCAGGCGGCGGCGCATCAGGCGGAGCGCCTCGCCGTCAAGCCGGGTGAGCTCGGTGCCGTCGAACGTGACCCGGCCGCCGGTCGGGCGGCGCAGCTGCAGCACGGCGCGGCCCAGGGTGGACTTGCCGCAGCCCGACTCGCCCACCAGCCCCAGCGTCTCGCCGCGACCGACCTCCAGGCTGACGTCCGACACCGCGAACAGGGCCTTGCCGCCGACGGCGTATTCGACGGTCAGGTTCTCGATCGACAACAACGCCGTCATGCGCTCGCCGACTCCGACAGGCCGAGCGGATGCCAGCAGGCGTAGAGCGTGCCGGCGCGCTCCGGATCGCCGAGCGGCGGCTTGGCCGCCCGGCAGCGCCCGTCGGCGTAGCGGCAGCGTGGCGCGAACGAACAGCCGGCCAGCGGCCGCGTCGGATCGGGCGGGCGGCCGGCGATCGCCGGCAGCGGCGTGTGCGGCGGCGAGTCGAGCTTGGGGATCGCGGCCAGCAGCGCCTCGGTGTAGGGCATGCGCATGCCGGCGAACAGCCGGGACGTCGGCGCGCGCTCGACGATCCGGCCGGCATACATCACGGCCACCTCGTCGGTGCGGCCGGCGACGACGCCGAGATCGTGCGTGATCAGGATCATCGCCATATGGCGGCGCTGCTGCTCGCGCGCCAGCAGGTCGAGGATCTGCGCCTGCACCGTGACGTCGAGCGCCGTCGTGGGCTCGTCGGCGATCAGGAGCTTGGGCTCGCAACTGAGCGCAATGGCGATCGCCACCCTCTGGCGCATGCCGCCGGAGAGCTGATGGGGATATTGCCGCAGCCGCTGGGCCGGCGCCGGGATGCCGACCGCGGCCAAGAGCTCGACGCCGCGCGTCGCCGCTGCCGCGGCGTCCATGCCGAGATGGGCCTGCAGCGTCTCGATGATCTGCGTGCCGATGGTGAGCACGGGATTGAGCGAGGTCATCGGGTCCTGGAAGACCACGGCGAGCTCCGGCCCGCGCAGCCGGCGCAGCGCCTCGGCCGGCAGGTTGGTGAGGTCGCGGCCGGCAAACATCACGCGGCCGCCAAGCCGCGCGCGCTTGGGCAGCAACTGCAGGATGGCGCGCGACAGCATGGTCTTGCCGCAACCCGATTCGCCCACGATGCCGAGCGTGCGGCCGGGCGCCAGCGCGAGATCGACGTTGTCGACGGCGCGCAACGCGCCGCGCGGCGTCGGCAGCTCGACGGATACGCCCTCAACCGACAATAACGGTGCCGTCACAGGGCCACTCTCATAAGGCCCCCGGCCTCGGATCGGTCAAGGCACGCAACGTGTCGCCCACGATGTTGAAGGCGAGCACGCTCAGGAACATGAACAGCGCCGGCAGGAAGGCGAGCCACGGTGCGATATCCAGGTTCTCGCGGCCCTCGGCGATCATGCTGCCCCAGCTCGGCGCCGGCGGCGGCACGCCGAGTCCCAGGAAGGACAGCGCCCCCTCGACGACGATGGTGACGGCGACGCCGAGCAGGAAGAAGGCGACCAGCGGCAGGGCCACGTTGGGCAGCAGCTCGCGCAGCAGGATGCGGGCGTGGGTGGCGCCGAGCGCGCGCGCGGCCACCACGAACTCGCGCTCGGAGAGCGAGAGCGTGACGGCGCGCGCCACGCGGGTGAAGGCCGGAATGCCCAGCACACCGATCACCAGGGTGATGTTGAGCACCGACTGGCCGAGATAGGCGGTAACGGCGAGCACGAACACCAGCGGCGGGAAGGCCAGCAGCACGTCGACGCCGCCCACCGTCAGGGTCTCGAAACGGCCACGGAAGTAGCCGGCCAGCATGCCGAGGCTGCCGCCGATCAGCACACCGATCACTGGCGCCAAAAGCCCGACGGTGAGCGAGATGCGGGCGCCATAGATCAGGCGCGAGAACTCGTCGCGGCCGAGCTGGTCGGTGCCCAGCCAGTGCTCGGCGCCGGGTGGCGCGCGGCGGGCGAGGATGTCCATGTCGGTCGGACTGACGATCGGCAGCGCGCCGGCCAGCGCCGCGGCGAGCCCGATCAGCACGATCCAGGCGACGGCGGCGAGGAACAGCGCGCCCACCCGGCGGCGCTTGCGTACCGGCGAAACGACGGCGGTGTCGACCTCGATGTCAAGCACGGCCATGGCGGATCCTCGGATCGAGCACGGCATAGAGCATGTCGACGATGAAGTTCACGACCACGAAGCCGGCTGCGACGAACAGCACGACGCCCTGCAGGATGATGAAGTCGCGGGCATAGATCGCGCCCACCAGCAGGCGGCCGATGCCGGGCAGCGCGAAGATGGTCTCGACGATCAATGCGCCGCCGATCAGTCGGCCGATGTTGATGCCGGTCACGGTGACGAGCGTGAGCGACGACGGCTTCAGCGCATGAACGAACAGAATGCGCGCCGGCCGCAGCCCCTTGGCCTTTGCCATGGCGATATAATCTTCCTGCAGGGTGGCGATCATGTCGGAGCGCAGGATGCGCATCAGCGCCGGCCATTCGGCGAAGGCCAAGGTCAGCGCCGGCAGCACGAAGCTGCGCAGGTTGCCCAGCGGATCCTCGCTGAACGGCACCCAGCCGGTCGCCGGCAGCCAGTTGAGCTGCACGGCGAACAGGTAGATCAGCAGAATCGCCATCATGAACGAAGGCAGCGAGAGGTTGCCGAAGGCAAGGCCGGTGAGGAAACGGTCGACGGCGCTGCCGCTCTTCACGGCGCACAGGATCGCGAGCGGGATGCCGATCGCGAGGCCCATCAGCTCGGCCAATACCATGAGCTCGATCGACACCGGCAGGCGATCGAGCACGGCGCCGAGCACCGTCTCGCCGGTGCGGAAGGAGCGGCCGAGATCGCCGTGCACGACGTCCCACAGCCAGAGGCCGTAGCGCTGCC
Organism: Alphaproteobacteria bacterium; assembly: GCA_013290035.1. GTDB lineage: Bacteria > Pseudomonadota > Alphaproteobacteria > Reyranellales > Reyranellaceae > Reyranella. The sequence goes on along the minus strand of JABCYT010000309.1, from coordinate 150 downwards.
AGATCGGCAGGTCGAGGCCCATCTGGGCGCGCAGCGCGGCGAGCCTCTCGGGCGTCGCCTGGTCGCCCAGGATGGTGTAGGCGAGATCGCCCGGCAGCAGAGAGGCGATCAGGAAGGTGAGCAGCGAGACGGCAAGCAGGACGGGCAGCA
>JABCYT010000308.1 GCA_013290035.1 Alphaproteobacteria bacterium | reverse complement strand
CCACGTCGAAACTCACGCCGTCGAGCGCGCGCACCGTCGGATGCTCGCCGCGCACGACCTCGCCCAGCGAGCGCCCGACGGGGAAGTGCTTTACGACATCGCGAAGTTCGACGAGCGCTGCCATGTCGCGGGATCCATTGCGGCTTTGCGGAGAGAGTGGGCCTCGTCGTCGCGCAGGCAGGCCGAGGCATGGGCCTGTTTGCCGCCGTCGGCAATCAGCGCTGCGCTTGTCGTGCAGGCTGCCAGGACGAAGGGGCAGCGCGGCGCGAAACGGCAGCCGGGAGGCGGATCGCTGAGGTCGGGCGGGCTGCCGCCGATCGGCACCAGTTCCAGCGCGTCCGACATCAGGTCGGGGAAGGCGTTGCGCAGGCCCATCGTATAGGGATGACGCGGCCGCGCCAGCACCTCGCGCACCGGGCCGCTCTCGATCACCTGGCCGGCATACATCACGACCACGTCGTCGCAGAGATAGGCCACGACGCTGATGTCGTGCGTCACCAGCACCATCGAGAGCTTGAGGCGCTGCTGCAGGGTGCGCAGCATGTCGAGGATCTGGCGCTGCACGATGACGTCGAGCGCCGTCACCGGTTCGTCGGCCAGCAACAGGCTGGGCTTCAGCGCCAGCGCCATGGCGATCGCGGCGCGCTGGCGCATGCCGCCGGAGAACTGATGCGGATAGTCGGCCAGCCGGCTTTCGCTCAGCCCCACCAGGTCGAACAGTTCTGCCGCGCGGGCGCGGGCCGCGCTGCGCGAGGCGTTGCCGCGCTTGGTCAGCACCTCCACGAGCTGGGCGCCCACGGTGTAGACCGGATCGAGCGAGCTCATGGCGCTTTGCGGCACATAGGCGATTTCGCGCCACAGCAGCTTGCGGGTGGTGGCCTCGTCGATCGCCTGGCCCTTGAAGACGACCCTGCCGCCGGCGCGCCTGCCGTTCTCCGCCAGCACGCCCATGATGGCGCGCACCGCCGTGGTCTTGCCGCAGCCCGATTCGCCGACCAGGCCGACGATGCGGCCTTCGGGGACGGCAAACGAGGCGCCGTCGACCGCGCGCACGGCGCCGGCCCGGGTGCTGTAGTGGATTTTCAGGCCGTCGATTTCGAGGATCATCGGCCGCGCAGCCTCGGCATGAAGACCTCTTCGTAGCCGCGGCTGATGAAGAAGCCGGCGACCACCACGAGGATGATGCAGACGCCCGGCGGCACGAACCAGGCGTACTGGCCGCGCGACAGCGCCTGCGAGGAGAAGGCGTCCTGCAGCATGTAGCCCCACGACACGCTTTCGGAATCGCCGAAGCCCAGGAAGCTGACGCTCGCCTCGGTGATGATCGCCCAGCCGATGGCGATGGCGGCATAGACGAAGCTGAGCGGCAGGATGTTGGGCGCGATGTGCACGAACAGGATGCGCCAGGAGCTGGCGCCGGTGACCCTCGCCGCCTCGACATAGGCGCGTTCGCGAAGCGTCAGCACTTGGCTGCGGATCACGCGCGCCGAGTTGGGCCACAGCAGCAGGGCGACGGCCAGCACGATGTTCGATGTGCTGGCACCTAAAAAGCCCGTGAGCACGATGACGAAGGGCAGGAAGGGCAGGCTGAGCGCCATGTCGGCGATGCGCATCAGCACCGCGTCGACCATGCCGCCGAAGTAACCCGCCACCAGGCCGACGACGGTGCCGACGATGGCAACGATGATCGCGGCTGACAGGCCGACCGCGAGCGCGCTCCGCGTGCCGTGTACGAGCTGGGCATAGATGTCGCGGCCGAGATTGGTCGTGCCGAGCGGAAAGTCGAGGCTCGGCGGCACGTTGGCCGCGAGCTTGCCGGCCTTGGTGAACAGGATTTCCAGCGGATCGGTTGGCGCCAGCTGATCGGCGAACAGCGCCACCAGCACGAACAGCACGTAGATGAGCAGGCCCGTGAAGGCGAAGGGATCCCGGAGCGGCATCGCCGCCATGCGCCGCAGCACGGCCAGCAGCGGCCAGCCTGTTCGCACGGGGAGGACGGGTTCAGCCCTTTCGGCCATGGCTCACCCGCGGGTCGAGGACCATGTAGAGCAGGTCGGCGACGAAGTTCATCAGCGCCAGCACCAGCGCGATCATCAGGAAGGCGCCCTGCGCCAGCGGATAGTCGTGGACCGAGACTGCCTGCACCAGCAGCCGGCCGATGCCGGGCCAGCTGAACACCGTCTCGATCACGACATTGCCGCCCATCGACAGGCCGACGCCCAGCGCGAAGGCGGTGACGACAGGCAGCAGCGCGTTGCGCGCCGCGTGGTTGATGACGATACGCCATTCGGAGAAGCCCTTCATGCGCGCCATGGTGACGAACTCCTCGTGCATCACCTCCAGCATGTTGGACCGCATCAGCAGCAGGGGCAGGCCCTGCAGGTAGAGGGCGAGCGTCAGGACGGGCAGAGCGAGATGGTGGAGGTAATCCCACGAGGCGATGCGCTGCCAGTTGTTGGTATAGGCCAGGCCGGGGCTGCTGGCGCCGCCGGAGGGAAACCATCCGGCGTTGAACGAGAGCAGCGCCAGCAGCACCATGCCGATCCAGAACTCGGGCGCGGCGCGCGTCGCCAAAACCGCAGGCACCGCGACTCTTTCGATCCAGCTGCCGCGCTTCCAGGCGAGCCAGGCGCCGGCCAGCACGCCGAAGATGTAGGCGATGATCAGCGAGGCGAGCGTCAGGATCAGCGAGTTGGGCAGCACCTCGAGCAGGATGTCGAGCACCGGCCGGCGCTGGAAGAAGGACAGGCCGAACTCGCCTTGGACAAGATTGCCAAGGTAAATGAAGTACTGCTGCCACATCGGCCGATCGAGGCCGAACTGCTCGAGCATCGCCTGCTGCTGATCGGCGTTCAAATTCTCGTTGATGAACGCGGCGAGCGGCGTGCCCGGCATCAGCCGGAACATGAAGAACAGAATCGTCGTGACGGCGAGCAGCGCCAGCGCGTTGTGGGTGAAGCGCTCGAGGACGAGCTTCATGACTCTTCCGGACCGCGGGCGTCCCGCCCGCTCATGATCATGAGCGAGCCAGAGGCTCGCGGTCCGGAAGACGAAGATGCTGCAGGCATCTTACTCAGTCGTCAGCTTTTCTTGCTTGCCGACCGGATAGTAGAGCTTGCCGCCGACCACGCGGTAGCCGGCGTCCTTCAGGATCTTCTTGGCTTCGGCGATGCCGGTCTTGAGCTGGTCGACGGCGGGATCGTGCCAGAAGGTCAGGACCGGCGAGACGTGGCTGTTGGCCGGAATCGCATAGTCCTGCCAGGCGGCCGAAACCATCAGGCGACGGTCGATGGCCAGCGACAGGGCGCGCCGGAACGCCACGTCGTCGAATGGCGGGCGGCGGTTATTGAAGGCGACATACTCGAAGCCGATATCGACCTCGCTTCGGATGGCGATGTCGGGGTTTTCCTTGGCGAACTTGACCAGCACCTCGGGATCGCCGCCGAAGATGCCGATGAAGTTGAGCTCGCCGCGCTTCAGCATGCCGAGCGTCGCCTCGGCGTTGGGCACGATGCGCATGATCCAGCGCTCGATCTTGGGCGCCGCGAAATGCTCGCCGTTGCGCTCGAGCAGGATCTCCTCGGTGGGCTTCCAGCGCACCATCTTGAAGGGTCCCGAGCCGATCCAGGACACCTCCTTGAGCTGCTCGGCAGTCTCGGGCTTGCCCGCCAGATCCTTCAGCACCGGCTCCCAGATGTGCTTGGGGATCAGGTTGATCTTGGCGAGCGAGGCGGTGAGGAAGGTGGTGTTGGGCTGCTTGAGCGTGAAGCGCAGGCCCAAATCGCCGGTCTTTTCGATTTTTGCGATGTCGGTGACGAAGGGCTTGTACATCGGCGCCTTGTCGCCAGCCGGCGCTTCGAAGGAGAAGATGACGTCCTCGACCGTGACCGGCTTGCCGTCGTGCCATTTCATGCCGGCGCGCAGCTTGACGTCGACGGTCTTGTCGTCGGCCCAGCTCACGCTCTCGGCCGCCCAGGGCTGCGGCATACCGTCGGGTCCGATGCGCATCACGCGGTCCCAGATCAGGTCGGTGACCCAGCTGTCGACCGCGCCGCCGATATAGAGCGGGTTGGTGGCATTGATCGTCTCGTTGCTGTTGATGATCAGGTCCTTCTGCGCGCCGAGCGGCTCGATCTTGAGGAAGGTCCAGATGTTGCGGATGCCGATGCCGCTCTGGTTGACGACGGTATCCTCCTTGAACACCGCCTTGTTGAAGGCGAGCGGGTATTTGGGATGGACCAGGAAGGCCTGCGGCTGGTCGCGGTTGATGATCTCCTGCATGGCGAAGGCGGTCTTGCGTCGCTCATCGCGGTCGAGCTGCGTGCGCTGTTTTTCGGCCAGCTTGTCGTACTCGGGATTGATGTAGCCGATGAAGTTGTAGCCCTTCTCGGCGTAGCTCGAATGGTAGAGGCTGTAGAGAAACTCGTCGGGATCGCTGCGCTCGGGCCGCCCCACCATGCGCCACATCGTGGCGTCCCACTTGTCGCGGCTGAACCAGATGAGCTGGGTCTGTGCCTGGCGCTGCAAGGGCTTGACCTCGACGTCCAGCCCGAGCTGGCGCCATTGCTGGGCGATCAGCTGCGACGCCTGGTAGCTCTGCGGCAGGGCCGCCTGCGGCCAGGTGTAGAGGTTGATCTTGCGCACGCGTTCGCTCGCGCCTTGCGCGAAGGCCGCCGTCGCCAACCCCAGCGCGGCCACGCCCACCGCAGCTAGTCCCAGCGCTGCGGCAACCTTGAGCTTCCTCATGACGCCTCCTCCTTTGCCAGGGCGGGTCGCGCCTGGCGCGTGTATCGGTTTTCGGGAACGCGTAGGCCCAAATTCTCGCGCAACGTCGTGCCTTCGTACTCGGTGCGGAAGATGCCCCGCCGTTGCAGCTCGGGAACGACCAGGCGGCAGAAATCCTCGAATGGCTTGGGATAGTGGTTGCACACGACGTTGAAGCCGTCGGCGGCCTCTTGCTTCAGCCACGCCTCCATCTCGTCGGCCATGTATTCGGGCGTGCCGATCAGCACGCGATGGCCGGTGCCGGCGGCGGTGTGGCGGGCGATCTGGCGCAGGGTCATGTTGCCCTCGCGCGCGGTGCGCACCACCAGCGCCTGGCGGGCCTTGGCGGCATTGCTGGGCGGCAGCTCCGGCAGCGGCCCGTCGAGCGGAAACTTGGTGAGGTCGAGGCCGCCCGAGATATGCGACAGCGACTGCAGCGCCACGTCGTCGGGCATCAGCGACTGCAGGTATTCGTAGTTCTCGCGCGCCTCTTCCATGGTGCG
>JABCYT010000307.1 GCA_013290035.1 Alphaproteobacteria bacterium | reverse complement strand
TCTCGGGTGAGACGGCATTGCGGGTCTTCTGGCCGATCCAGACGCCCATGAAGGTCGGCACGATGGCGGCGATGGCGCCCACGAGGTTGGTCGAATCGAACGCCCCCTGGACCGCCAGGGCCATGGTGAGCGCGCCGATGATGAACAGGAACATGATGCCGAGCGCCTGCACCAGATCGTGGCGATCGATGTCGAGCGACTGCATGTAGGGCAGGAACGGCACGGCAGCGACGCCGGTGATGCCGGCCACCGCGCCGCTCGCCAGCCCGATCAGCGGGTTGGCCCAGCGCTCGGTGGCGCGCGACACCGCCGGCCGCCAGGCCGTGAGCGCCAACGCCGCGTAGAGCACCAGGATCACCCCGACCCAGGACATCGCCCTTTGCGAGCCGAGATGACCGAAGGCCACCGCGACGAAGATCAAGGCCGCCACCGAAGCCGCCGCCATCGTCCAGAAGCGGAGCAGCAGCCTCAGGAAGTCCCTGCCGTAGATCGCCTGCCAGATGTTGGTCGCCATGCTCGGGATGACCATGAGAGCGAGCGCATCTTCCGGCCGCACCGCGAACGTCATCAGTGCCAGCGCGATCGGCGGCAGGCCCATTCCGATCGCACCCTTGGCGATGCCGGCAACGATGAAGGCGCCGGCGATCACCAGCATTTGCGTGGCGGTCATCGGCCGGTCACGTCTTTCGCCAGCCGGTCGAAAGCCTCCCAGAACAGGGCGCGCAGGTCGTCGGTTTCCATCATCACCTCGTGCTTGGCGCCGGCGATGGTCGTGTGCTCGCCGCGCCTCAGCCGCGCCGCCACCGGCCCGTGCGTCCTGGAGTCGATCAGCCGGTCCTGGCCGGCGCTGATCAGAAGCAGCGGCAGCTCGATGCGCTCCAGGACTCCCGGAGCGAGCGCCGCTGTCATCGACCGTACCGCCTGGCGCGCCCAGCCGAGGGTCGGGCCGCCCAGGGTGAGCCGCGGGTCGGCGGCGTACCACTCCTCAGTGAAGCAGTAGCGCCGCTCGTCGTGGGTCACGAAGTTGGAATTGAATTCCCGGGCCAGCAGGAGGAACGGGCCGGTGCCGAACAGGTAGCGCTCCTCGACCGCCGGGACCTCCGGCATCAGCATGAGGACGGAGCGCAGCATGGCCTCGCGCCTGAGCCCGGTCATCGGCGACACCAGGAGGCCCGCGGCGAACGGACCCGATCCGTTCTCCGCCAGCGCGCGCAGCACGATATGGGCGCCCATAGAATGGCAGAGCGCCAGGATCGGCCGCGGCGCGGTAGGGGCCACGATCTTGTCCAGGAACAGCTGGAGGTCAGCCACATAAGTCGCGAAATTGTCGATATGGCCCTTGTTGCGGTCGGCCAGCGGCCGGTCGGACAGGCCTTGGCCGCGCCAATCCATGGCGATCACGGCGTAGCCCCGACCCAATAGCTCGCCCACGACCTCGGTCGCGTATTTGTCGATGAACTCCCCGCGCCCCGTCAGGACGACGACGGTGCCGCGCGCAGTTCCCGGGACGTTCCAGCAGGCATAGCGCAGGCGCGCACCGTCGCGCTCGAGGAAACCGTAGCGGTCGGCCGAAACGTAGGTGGCTGTCAGATTGGGCGGCACGCCGGCCGGCGCCGCAGTCGGTTCCTGATCAGTCATGCCGTGCGGCGTTTTGGCGAAGGTGGCGGGCGGACGCCAGCGAAGATTTGGGCATTTTGGCCATCATCGCCGGCGGTCCCTTTACCGTTTCAAGAGGCACGGCTATAGATCGCTCGGTCGCCGCATCGTCTGCGAAGGGTCGCAGACGAGGAAACCGGGCGCAAGGAAGCCTCCAAGAGGTCAGCCGCACTGCGTGGTTATCGGCTCGTCGGTTGAGTCGATCCGGCACGGTCCTTGCGTCGACGTTGATCGTCCGCAGGAGACATGCGACCGCGATCCCGACGTCAGCGTGTGCCACCGGCGGTTCGCCGGAGCGATCGCCCTTTTATGATCCGCCAGAGCTTGGTTCTTCTGATTGCCGTCGCGACCACGATCCTGGGTTGGCGTCTGCTCGACGGTCAGATCGACGCGGCGAACATCGAAGGTCCGCTGCACGGCGTCACCTATGCGCCGTGGGCCAAGGACCAGGACCCGATCGAGGCCAAAGCGAGCGGCGTGTGGAGCTTCCTGCGCACCGCCTTCACCGACGCCCCGCCGCCCGTGGTCAAGCCGCGCAAGGAGCAGATCGAGCGCGACTTCGCCATGCTCGCCGGCAAGGTGAACTACGTCCGTACCTACCGCGCCCTGGACGGCGGCGACGTCATGCCGGAGATCGCCGCAAGGTACGGCTTGAAGCTGGTGCCCGGCGCCTGGATCTACAGCCCGACCGAGGCCAAGCAGCAGTTCGGCCGCGAGTCGAGCGAAGTCAACGCCGAGGAGACCCGCGCGCTGATCCGCATGGCCAACCAGAACCCCAACATCGAGCGCGTGCTGGTCGGCAACGAGAACATCCTGCGCTGGGACGGCCAGAAGGATCAGCGCGACCCCAACGCCACCAGCCCGGCCCAGCTCATCCGCGAGATCCGCAACGTCAAGCGCAACGTCAAGGTGCCGGTCAGCACCGCCGAGCCGTGGCACGTGTGGCTGCACTATCCCGAGCTGGCGCGCGAGGTCGACTATCTCGCCGTCCACATCCTGCCCTACTGGGACGAGAAGTCGGACGAGGCGCCGCTCGACTATCTCAAGAGCCGGATCGCCATGCTGAAGCAGGCGTACCCGAACAAGAACATCATCGTCACCGAGATCGGCTGGCCCTCGAACGGCGCCGCGCGGCGCAGCCCCGGCAGCGGCGTGATCAAGTACGCAACGCCCGCCGAGCAGGCCAAGAACATCCGCGACGCCGTGGCGTGGCTGCGCACCCAGAACATCGACCACTTCGTGGTCGAAGCGATCGACCAGCCATGGAAGTCGTACGACCTCGAAGGCAAGGCGGGTGGCTACTGGGGCCTGTGGAACGCCGACCGTCAGCCGAAATTCGCCTGGACCGGTCCGATCGAGCGCTTCCCGCAATGGGCGGCCTGCGCGGCCTGGTCGCTGGCGGCGGCGCTGCCGCTGATGCTGCTGTTCCTGTGGCGCTGGCCCGGGATCGGCGCGGCGGGACAGGTGGGCTTCTGCGGCTTGGTGGCGCTGTCGACCAGCGCCGTGGTCTACGGCGCCTCGGTCGCTGCCGGCACCTACATGCTGATCTCCGAGTCGGTGGGCTGGGCGGTGCTCGCCTTCTTCCTGGTGCTGAGCCTCGGCATGGCGCTGGCGCAGGCGCTCGAGATGGCCGAGACGATCTGGCGACGGCGCTGGATGCGCGAGGCCCTGCCGGCGGCCGAGATGATCGCGCGTCAGCCGGCCGATCGCGTTTGGCCGAAAGTCTCGCTGCATCTCGCCATCTGCAACGAGCCGCCGGCGATGGTGATCCAGACCCTCGATTCGCTGGCCGCGCTCGACTATCCGAACTACGAAGTCATCGTCATCGACAACAACACCAAGGATCCCGCGGTGTGGCGTCCGGTGCAGGACTATTGCGCCCAGCTCGGCGGGCGCTTCCGCTTCTTCCACTTCGACGTCATGAAGGGCTTCAAGGCCGGCGCGCTCAACTACGTGCTGAGCCAGACCGCGCCCGACGCCAGGATCGTCGGCGTCATCGACAGCGACTACATGGTGCGGCCCGACTGGCTGAAGGCGCTGGTGCCGTACTTCGACGACGGCAAGATCAGCTACGTGCAGGGGCCGCAGGACCACCGCGACTGGCGCGGCGACCGCTTCAAGGAGATGCTGAACTGGGAGTATTCCGGCTTCTTCGACATCGGCATGTGCCTGCGCAACGAATACGACGCCATCATCCAGCACGGCACCATGACGCTGGTGCGCCGCGACCTGATGGAGGGGCTGGGCGGCTGGGCCACCTGGTGCATCACCGAGGATACCGAGCTTGGCCTGCGCCTGATGGAGCAGGGCTACGGCGCCATGTACAGCCGCGAGCGTTTCGGCCACGGCCTGACGCCCGACCATTTCGCCGGCTACAAGAAGCAGCGCTTCCGCTGGGCCTACGGCGCCATGCAGATCATGAAGGCGCATGCCGGCAAGATGCTGTCCAACACCACCAAGCTCACCTTCTGGCAGAAGTATCACTTCGTCGCCGGCTGGCTGCCGTGGTTCGCCGATGCGCTCAACCTGATCTTCACCTGGGCCGGGCTGGCCTGGCTGCTGGCGGTGATCCTGCCGCCGCAATTCGGCATCAAGCCGGTCGGCCTGCCGCCAGCCGAGTTCATTCTGCCGACCATCGGCATCTTCGTCTTCAAGCTGCTCTATTCCTTCGGCCTCTATTTCGACCGTGTGCGCTGCACCTTCCGCCAGAGCGTCGGCGCCTCGCTGGCGGGCCTCGCGCTCACCTACACGGTGGGCCGTGCGGTGATCTATGGCCTGGCGACCAGCCGGCTGCCCTTCATGCGCACGCCCAAGATGGACGAGCGCGCCACGCTCGGCATGGCGTTCGGCATGGCGCGCGGCGAGGCCGTGCTGGCGGCGCTGCTGTGGCTCGGCGCCGCCGTGTTGTGGCTGACCAACGGCCAGCTCGACCCCGAGGCGCGACTGTGGTCGCTGTTCATGATCGTGCAGTCGCTGCCCTACGCGGCCGCCGTCTATGTCTCCATGGTGAACGCCCTCGAGCAGATGCGGCATGCCCGCACGGTGTTCGAGGCGGCACCGGCGGCCCGCCTGACCGGGCCCGCGATGCAGCCGGCGCAGTAGGATACGGCGTTTTTCCCTGTCGACACGCGGCCATCCTCTGTTAGCGTTCCCCATGCCCTCGGTTGAGTCTGCCGGCACGGCCCTTTTTTTGAAGCGCTGGTTGCGCCGTCCTTTGGCCATGGGCGCGGTGATGCCGAGCGGACGGCTGCTTGCCGAAGCCATGGCCAGGACCACCAAATCCGTCCTCGAAGACCGGCCGGGCCATGTCGTCGAGCTGGGCGCCGGCACCGGCGAGGTTACCAAGGCGCTGCTGGCCGCCGGCATCGCGCCGGAGCGGCTCGCGCTGGTCGAGCGCGACCCCGAACTGGCGATCTTCCTGCGCCGCCATTTCCCCGGGCCGCGCATCATCGAGGGCGACGCCGCGCGCCTGTCGCGGCTGCTCGCCGACCATGGCGTCGGCTCGGTGGCCGCCGTCGTCTCGAGCCTGCCGCTGCTGTCGCTGCCGGCCGGCGTCGTGAACGGCATCGTCGGCGGCGTCTTCGAGGTGCTGCCGCGCGGGGACGCCCTGGTGCA
>JABCYT010000306.1 GCA_013290035.1 Alphaproteobacteria bacterium | reverse complement strand
GAAACGGGCCTTCTAACCGCCGGCGGACAGGCGTTCGAGCTCGACGCCATCGTGTTCGCCACCGGCTTCGACGCCATGACCGGCGCGCTGCGCGAGATCGATATCCGCACGACCGACGGCGCGGTCTTGGCCGATCATTGGGAGGGCGGCCCTCTCACCTATCTCGGCCTGATGGTGTCGGGCTTCCCCAACATGTTCGTCGTCACCGGCCCCGGCAGTCCGGGCGTGAAGACGCAGATGATCGCCTCGATCGAGCAACACGTCGACTGGATCGCCGACTGCATCGGCCATATGCAGAGCCACGGCTTCGACCGCATCGAAGCCTCGCCGCAGGCCGAGATGGAGTGGGTGCACCACGTCAACCAGGTGGCCGACAGCACGCTCTATCCGCTCGCCAACTCCTGGTACATGGGCGCCAACATTCCCGGCAAGCCGCGGGTGTTCATGCCCTATGTCGGCGGCTACGACCGCTACAAGCGGCATTGCGACGCCATCGCCGCCAAGGGCTACGAGGGCTTCAGGCTGAGCCGCCACGAACACGCAATGGCGTGAGCCTGCTCGAATTCTTGCCTCCCCCGTCATGCGGGGGAGGTGCCCCCGAAGGGGGCGGAGGGGGAAGGCCACACAAGCGATCTCCGAAAATTTCAGATCTGAAATCTGCAGGTACCTCGACTGGGGCTTTCCCCCTCCGGCCCTGCGGGCCACCTCCCCCGTGAGACGGGGGAGGAAGAGAAAGTTTAGCCCAGCATGATCACGATATTGCCGCCGGCATCGAGGCTGGCCGTCGCACCAGGCGGCACGACGCAGGTCGCGTCATATTCCTCGACGATCAGCGGGCCGCTGCGGCCGGCGGCGAGATCGGAGCGGCGCAGGATGGGCGTGTCGATCCAGCCGGCGGCCTGTCCGTTGCCGTCGCCGCCGAAATAGGCCGGGCGGGCCGGCGGCGGCTTGGGCTCGGCGCGGCTGGGACGCAGGCGCTCGGGGATGCCGGCGCCCTGGCGCAGCCCCTGCCCGACGATCTGGATGGCGACCAGCTCGACCGGCTCGTCAGGGCCGGCGCGATGGCCGTAGGTCTTCTCGTGCTCCTGGCCGAACGCCTCCTCGAGAAGCGTCACCATCCGCTCGTCGATCGGCCCGTCGGGCACCGGCACGGTGAGCTCGTAGCTCTGGCCCTGGTAATGCAGCGCGGCCGAGCGGCGGAGCCGCATGCTGTCGCCGTGAAAATCCTCGGCGGCGAGCTGGGCCCTGGCCTGGTCGGCAAGCCCGCTCCAGGCCCGCTCGATCTCGGCAAGATCGGCCCGCCGCAGCAGGCGCCGGAAGGTCCGCGAATAGTGGTGCTCGACGTCGGCGTAGAGCAGGCCGAAGGAGGAGAACAGGCCGGCCGAGGGCGGCACGACGATCCGCCCCATGCCCAGCGAACGCGCCATGCCGCAGGCGAACAGCGGGCCGTTGCCGCCGAAGGCAAAGAGGGCGAACTCGCGCGGATCGCGGCCGCGCTCGGTCGATATCGACTTGATGGCGCGGATCATGTTCGAGGCGGCGATCTGGTGGGCGCCGTAGGCCGCCTTCTCGATCGCCATGCCGAGCGGCCGGGCGACCTTGTCTTCGAAGGCCTGGCGCGCCTTGCCGGCATTGAGCGCCAGCGCGCCGCCCACCAGGTGCTGCGGGTTGATGTAGCCCAGCAGCACGTTGGCGTCGGTCACGGTGGGGATCTCGCCGCCCTTGTCGTAACAGACCGGACCGGGCAGGGCGCCGGCGCTTTGCGGCCCGATCTGCAGCGAGCCGCCGCCGTCGATCCAGACCAGCGAGCCGCCGCCGGCGCCGACCTCGGCGAGATCGATCGCCGGCACCTTCAGCGTGTAGCCCGCGCCGGTGAGCAGCCGCGAGCCGCTCATGATGCCGGCGCCGACGGAATATTCCGAGGCGCGCGTCACCTCGCCGTCCTCGACCATCGAGGCCTTGGCCGTCGTGCCGCCCATGTCGAAGGTGATGATCTTGGGCAGGGCCTTGGCGCGCGCCAGCGCCTGGGCGCCGACGACGCCGCCGGCCGGACCCGATTCGATGATGTTCATCGGCCGCTCGGCCGCGGCGCTGTCGCTGCTGAGGCCGCCGTTCGATTGCATCAGTAGCAGGCGCGCCGGGATGCCGGCGCCGTCGAGGCCGCTGCGCAGCGCGCGCAGGTAGCTGGTGACGATCGGCATGACATAGGCGTTGATGACGGTCGTCGAGGTGCGCTCGTATTCCTTGATCTCCGGCAGCACCTCGAAGGAGATGCTCGATTTCAGATCGGGCGCCTTGCGCGTCACGATCTCCTTGATCATCAGCTCGTGCCGCGGATTGGCGAAGGAATTGAGCAGGCACACGGCGATCGCCTCGACCTTCTCGGCCAGCAGGGCGTCGACGGCGCGTTCGGCATCGCGCGCCTCGAGCGCGCGTTCGATGCGGCCGCGCGCATCGACCCGCTCGTCGACGACCTGGCGGAGATAGCGTTCGACCAGGGGCGCGGGCTTCTCCCAGGCGAGGTCGTAGAGCTTGGGCATGCGGAGCGTGCGGATTTCCAGCACGTCGCGAAAGCCCTTGGTCGTGATCAGCCCGACGCGGGCGCCCTTGTGCTCGAGGATGGCGTTGGACGCCACCGTGGTGCCGTGGCGGATCTCCTCGATTACGTCGCCGGCGAGGCCGGTCTCGACGAAGAGCTCGCTCAAGCCCTCGACGATCGCCTGGGCGTAGTTGCCGACGCTGGAAGAGATCTTCTTGGTGTGGATGGTGCCGTCGGCGCCCAGCAGGACGATGTCGGTGAAGGTGCCGCCGATATCGACGCCGACACGATAGGTCGCTGCACTCATTCGGCGGCTCGCACCGCGCCATGGCCCGGTGTGATCGGATCGTGCCATTGCACCTTGGGCACTTCGCTCCAGCCGCGCGCGCGCCTGATCTCCTCGCGGGCCTTAGCCGTGGCGGCCATATCGATGGTCCAGCGCGCAGTGTCGACAACCACGCCATAGTCGGACGCCGCCTTCGTGGCCGATAAAAGCTCGTTGCGCACATCCTTCAGCACGGCGGCGGGATCGCGCTCGAGGGGATCGCCCCAGCCGCCGGCGCCGGCCAGCACGTGCCGAAAGATGTCGCCGCGCTTGATGATCATGGTGAACTTGCCGGGCAGCACGCGGTTCTCCGCCTGCGGGTTGAAGTAGTTCTCCGATGGCCCGCCCGGGCTGCCGCCATAGAGGCCGAACGGGCGATGATCGCGGCGATCCGAGCGGACCTGCAAGGTGCCCTCCTCCTCGAGGAAGCGGTAATCGCGGCGAAACGGCACGCCGCCGCGATACTTGCCGGCGCCCGCCTTGTCGGCCACGAACTCGTAGGCCAGGAGCTGGATCGGCTCCTCGGCCTCGGTGACCTCGATCGAATGCGAGGCCATGTTGGCGAACATGTGCGAGTTGCCGTCGAGCCCGTCGGCCCATGGCCGGGCACCCCAGGCGCCGCAGGTGAAGTCGACATAGACGAAGGGCTTGCGCTCGGCGTCGTAGCCGCCGATCGAGATGCCGGTGTTGCCGCCATCGCCGGCCGCCTTGACCTTGTCGGGCAGCATCATCGCCAGCGCGCCGAACATGCAGTCGACCATGCGAAAGCCGGTGAGGCCGCGCGCGGCGCAGGCCGCCGGCAGCACGCCGTTGCCCACCGTGCCGGGCGGGCAGATCACCTCGATGGCGCGGAACACACCCTCGTTGTTGGGAATGCCGGGCGGCAGCACCGAGCGGATGCCGGTGTAGGAGGCGGCCTTGGTGAAGCTCAACGTGTTGTTGATGGCGCCCTTGACCTGCGGCGAGGTGCCCGTCCAGTCGACCACCATATGGTCGCCCGTCTTGCGGATGGTGACGAACAGGCGGATCGGCTTGCCGTAATCGACGCCGTCATCGTCGATCCAGTCCTCGAAGCTCCATTCGCCGTCGGGCAGCCTGGCCAGCGAGGCGCGCGTCAGGCGCTCGGCATAGTCGACGGTCTCGCGCATGAAATCGGCCGTCTGCTCGGGCCCGTGCTTGGCGACCAGCTCGGCGAACTGCTGCTCGGCGATGTGGCAGGCGGCGAGCTGGGCGCGCAGGTCGCCGAAGACCTTCACCGGAATTCGCACGTTCCTCTCGATGAAGGTCATGATCGTGTCGTTGAGCTTGCCCGCGTCGTAGAGTTTTAGCGGCGCGATGCGCAGGCCCTCGGCATAGATCTCGGTCGAGTCCGACGCGTTGGAGCCGGCGACCCGGCCGCCGACATCGGTGTGGTGGCAGACGGTCGCGGCGAAGGCCAGGCGCTTGCCGGCGTGATAGAGCGGCTTGAAGACGAAGATGTCGGGCAGGTGCATGCCGCCGTCGAACGGGTCGTTCATGATGAAGACGTCGCCCGGATTCATGTTGTCGCCGTAGTGGCGCATGATCGATTCGAGCGCGGTCGGCACCGAGCCGAGATGGCCCGGCAGGGTGAGGCCCTGCGCCACCAGCTTGCCTTGGGCGTCGGCGAAGCCCGTGGAGTAATCCATGTTGTCCTTCAGCACGCCGGAATAGGTCGTGCGAAAGACGGTGAGCGCCATCTCGTCGGCGATCGAGAAGATCGCGTTCTTGAACAGCTCGAAGGCGATGGGATCCTTAGGGGGATCTTTGGGGGGATCTTTTGGCTCGGACATGGCGGCATGTTGGCTTGTATGCTGGCGACCAGCAAACGAAACCACTGCAACGCTCCGCTTCGCAATCGCTGGCCCGGGGATTGCATGGTGCCGGTCGAAGGGGAATCCATCATGCGCACGCATTCGAAGGCCTTGCGGGGCCTGCTGGCCGTGGTCATAGCGCTGGGTCTTGCCGCCGGTTCGGCGGCCCATGCCCAGGAGGTCAAGCTCGGCGCCTTCGTCACGCTCTCGGGCATCAGCGCCGATGTCGGCGCCCAGATGAAAGCCGGCATCGAGGTCGCCGTCGATCGCATCGCACCCGACTTCACCGTCAATGGCGTCAAGACGCCGATCAAGGTCATCTGGTACGACGACGAGGGCAAGGGCGACACCGGCCTCAACGTCGTCACCCGTGCGCTCACCGTCGACAAGATCACCGCCGGCATCGGCTTCCTGAGCAGCGACGTCTTCATCCGCGTCATGGACGAATTCCAGAAGTCGTCGACGCCGATCATCGCCTGCTGCGCGGCGTCGCTGAAGCTCGGCGACAAGATCGCCGAGCAGAAGATGCAGTACGTCTTCCAGCTGAGCCCGACGGCGAAGGATATCGCCACCTCGGTGATC
>JABCYT010000305.1 GCA_013290035.1 Alphaproteobacteria bacterium | reverse complement strand
GCCTTGGCGACGGCTTCCTCGGCGGCGGCGGCCATGACCGGCTCGAAGCGGGCCATTTCCGAGAGCAGCAACTCGGGCGGGAACAGGAAGTTGCCGCTGTTCCACAGCAGCCCCTCGGCGATGTAGCGCAGCGCCGTCTGGGCGTTGGGCTTCTCGACGAAGGCCGCGACCTTCTGCACCGGGCCGATCTGCTCGCTGCCCGGCCGGATATAGCCGTAATCGATCTTGGGTTCGGTCGGCGGGATGCCGAAGGTGACGATGCCGCCCTGCTGCACGGCCAGAAGCCCTTCGCGGCAGGCGGCGCGGAACTCCTCGGCACCTATCACCAGATGATCCGACGCCAGGACCAGCACGGCCGTGGCGCCCCGATTGCGGGCGTAGGCCGCGGCGGCGGCCATCGCCGGGCCCGAATCGCGGCGCGACGGCTCGACCAGGATGTCGATCTCGATGCCGATATCCTTGGCCTGCCGCTCGGCCATGAAGCGGTAGGCGTCGTTGGTGGCGATCACCGGCCGGCCGAACAGGCCGCGGTCGGCCACGCGCTCCAGGGTCTGCTGGAAGGTCGACTGCGTGCCCAGCAGCGGCACGAACTGCTTGGGCATGCTTTCGCGCGACAATGGCCACAGGCGCTTGCCGGAGCCTCCAACCAGGATGACGGGCGTGATCAGCGACATTCGACGGCTTTCGTGGCTAAAGGGGCTCAACAGGCGGCAACAGCGGCGTGACGCGTCGCGATATAGCCGAAGGCGGGGGCCGGGCCAATGGCGATGACGGCCACCGGGTTGGCGCTGCTTGTGACGCCCTTCATGCCATTGTCGGGTGCATAGGGTCCGCGAATTGGCCTTTCCAGGCGAGCCGTCATCGCCCTGGTTCGCCCGGTTGCCGCCCGAGATTTTCCTCGCGGCGCCGGCGCGCCTCGACCTCGACCGCCTCGGCAAGCGCCGGAATGTGCGAGGCGATTTCGTAGAAATCGCTGGCATAGAGGACGAGCAGGGTGGTGGGCTTGATCGTCGCCACCGACGCGGTGCGCGGCTGGCGTTCGAGCAGGGCCATCTCACCGAAGAACGCGCCGTCGCCCAGCCGCACCGCTCCGCCGTTGGGCAGGCGGACTTCGACTTCGCCGCTGGAGATGAAGAACATCGAATCGCCGACGTCGCCGCGGCGCACCACGGTGATGCGCGGAGGGTAATAGCGCGTCCTGAGCTTGCCCACGATCTCCGACAGGGTGACGACACCCAGCGAGGCGAAGATCGGTACCCGCGCCACCTGGTCCCAGACGCGAAGATACTCGCGCCGCCGCTCCTCCTGGGCAAAACCGGTGGCGAGCACGCCGGTCATCAGCGCCAGCACGATGATGCCGGAGATCATCAGCATCGCGCCGATCATCTTGCCGCCGACCGTATGCGGCACGACGTCGCCGTAGCCCGTGGTGGTGAGCGTGACGACCGCCCACCACATCGCGCCCGGCAGGCTGCCGAACTGGTCGGGTTGGCGCACGCGCTCCAGCAAGTGAGCCGCGGTGGCGGCGAGCATCAGTACGATGCCGAACAGGATCAGCACGCTGGCGATCGGCGCGCGTTCGTTGGACACGACCCGGGAGAGCGTGCCGAAGGCGGGTGCGTGCAGCCCGAGCTTGAGGATCCACAGGATGCAGAACACCGACGCGGTGTCGGAGCCGGTAATGCCGTAGCCGCCCGCCAGCATGGCCGCCGGCATGACGGCGAGCAGTCCGATCAGGCCGGACACGGACATGGCCCAGCGTGCGCGCGCCATGGTCGGCGACTGCTGGTCGAAACGCGTGGCCTCCGGCGCCACCCAGAGCCGCAGGAGGTATTCGAGGAAGAACACGACGGTGACGGCCCAGATCACGACCCGCAGCCAGTGCTTTATCTCGCGCGGCAGCTCGTCGATCGACAGCAGGATCACCGCCAGCAGGCCGATGCCGAGGACGGTCAGGTGCAGGGCCCGCCAGCGCCGCGCGGAAGGGCTGGGGTCGGTGTAGCGCAGGAGCCCGAAAATCCGTGCGCGCAATGTCGGGGCCATGTCCGTCACGAGACGACCATAGGCGGCATGGCCTGCGAATTGCAACGCGCCGCAGCGGCCCGAAGAGGCGGACTGATCTCGGACGTGACGGCCGAAGGTTTACGCCTACAAGCCGCCGAAAGCGGCGGAATGAAGATCAAGGCCTATTCAGCCCGAACGAAGCACGCGTGAGCACGCGGTGCGCAGGTCACCTCGCCGGTCGCTTTCCATTGCCTACTGGCTTCTGCGCTGCCTCAGCGGCTAGTCTGCCGACATCATAGAGGGAGAGCGATGGAACCGCGTCAGGTCAAAACGGCGGCTGACGCCCGCAGGATCGTCAAGGAGCGCGGGCTGAGCCACGTCAAGGTGGGCGTCCACGACATCGACGGCATCCTGCGCGGCAAGTACATCCACATCGACAAGTTCCATTCGGCCCTCGACGGCGGCATGGGCTTCTGCGACGTCGTGCTGGGCTGGGATTCCAACGACCAACTCTACGACAACGTGAGCTACACCGGCTGGCACACCGGCTATCCCGACGCCAATGTCCGCCTCCTGCCTGAGACCTGCCGCGAGATCGCGACCGAGCCCGGCAACCTCCTGTTCCTCTGCGAGTTCGTCGATCGCGCCGAGGAGCTCTGTCCGCGCGGCCTGCTGCGCCGCGTGCTGGCGCGCGCCGCCAGGATGGGCTTCGAGGTCAAGGTCGGCTTCGAATACGAGTTCTTCGTCTTCGCCGAGACCGCCTTCTCGATCCGCGAGAAAGGGTTCAAGAACCTGAAGCCGATCTCGCCTGGCTTCTTCGGCTACTCGGTGCTGCGCAATTCCGTTCTGTCCGACTTTTACAAGGACCTGCTCGCGATGTGCGAGGTCATGGACATGGGTATCGAGGGCCTGCACACCGAGACCGGCGCCGGCGTGCTCGAGGCGGCGCTCAGGGTCAACGACGCGCTGCCCGCGGCCGACAGCGCGGCCCTGTTCAAGCTCTTCACCAAGGTGCTGGCGCAGAAGCGCGACTGGCTCGCCACCTTCATGGCCAAATGGTCGAAGGATTGGCCGGGCTGCGGCGGCCACATGCACATGTCGCTGTGGAAAGGCGGCAAGTCGGCCTTCCACGACGAGAAGGCGCCGCACCGCATGAACGCCACCATGCGCCATTTCGTCGGCGGCCAGCAGGCGCTGATGCCCGAGATTCTGGCCATGGTAGCCGCCAACGTGAACTCCTACCGCCGGCTGATCCCGGGCTTCTGGGCGCCCACCGTGTCGAGCTGGGGCGTCGAGAACCGTACGACCTCGCTGCGCGTCATTCCCGGCTCGGCCAAGTCGACGCGGGTCGAGTACAGGGTCGCGGCCGCCGACGCGAACCCGTATCTGGCGCTCGCCGCCGCGGTCGGATCGGGACTGTGGGGCATTGAAAACAAGGTCGACCCGGGCGAGCCCATCAAGGGCAACTCCTACGACAGGAAGCACCCGGCAAAGGCGCAGCTGCCGCGCTCCTTGATGGAGGCGGCGGGACGACTCAAAGCGTCAAAGGCGGCGCGCGAGCTGTTCGGCGACAGCTTCGTGGATCACTATTCGGCAACGCGTGACTGGGAGGAGCGGGAGTTCCGCAAGGCCATCACGGATTGGGAACTCGAGCGTTATATGGAAATCATCTGATGGTGCAGCCTCTCGTCGGCAACTGGAGCTATCCGACCGCGATCCGTTTCGGGGCGGGCCGCATCCGCGAGCTGCCCGACGCGGCCAAGGCCGTCGGCCTCAGGCGGCCGCTGCTGGTCACCGATCCCGGCCTCGCCCGGCTGCCGATGATCGCCGACGCCCTGCTGGCGCTGCGCAAGGCGGGGCTCGAGGTCGCGTTGTTCAGCGACGTGAAGCCCAACCCGATCGCCGGCAACGTCGAGTCGGGCGTGGCCGTGCTGCGCGCGGGCAAGCATGACGGCGTGATCGCCTGGGGCGGCGGCTCGGGCATCGATACCGGCAAGGCGATCGCCTTCATGGCGGGTCAGACGCGGCCGATGTGGGATTTCGAGGATATCGGCGACTGGTGGACCCGCGCCAATCCGGCCGGGATCTTCCCTTCGATCGCGGTGCCCACGACGGCGGGCACCGGCTCGGAGACCGGCCGCGCCTCGGTGATCACCAACGTCGAGACGCACACCAAGAAGGTGATCTTTCATCCCAAGATGATGCCGTCGATCGTCATCGCCGATCCCGAGCTGACCGTCGGCCTGCCGCCCAAGCTCACGGCCGGCACCGGGATGGACGCCTTCATCCATTGCCTGGAGGCCTATTGCGCGCCCGGTTATCACCCCTATGCCGAGGGCATCGCCGTCGAAGGCATGCGACTGGTCAAGGAGAACCTCACGCGCGCGGTCAAGGACGGCCGGGACATCGAGGCGCGCGGCCACATGCTGGCGGCCTCGCAGATGGGCTCGACGGCCTTCCAGAAGGGGCTGGGCGCCATCCATTCGCTGTCGCATCCGGTGGGCGCCACGCTCGACACGCATCACGGCCTCACCAACGCCGTCGCCATGCCCTATGTGCTGAAGTTCAATCGGCCGGCGATCGACGACAAGATCCAGCGTCTCGCGCGCTGGCTTGGCCTGCGCCATCCGACCTTCGACGGCTTCATGGACTGGAGCCTCGAGCTGCGCCGCCAGATCGGCATCCCGCACACCCTGGCCGAGCTCGGCGTCAAGGAAAGCCATCTCGACAAGTTTGCCGAGATGGCCGCCGTCGATCCCACAGCCAGCGGCAACCCGGTGAAAGCGGGCGTGCCGGAGATGCGCAAGATGTACGACGCGGCCCTGGCGGGAAGGCTGTGATGCTCCGCCACCACCACCGTCATCCCGAGCGGAGCGAAGCGGAGCCGAGGGACCTCCTCTTTGGCTGCTGCCATATGAACAGGTCCCTCCACTACGCCGCGCTACGCGCGGCTCCGGTCGGGATGACCGAGTGATGGCAAACTTCCCCACCCAGGCCCGCGTCGTCGTCATCGGCGGCGGCATCATGGGCTGCTCGACGGCTTATCACCTGGCCAAGCTCGGCTGGAAGGACGTGGTGCTGCTGGAGCAGGGCCGCCTCAGCGGCGGCACGACCTGGCACGCGGCGGGCCTCGTGGGCCAGCTGCGCAGCTACCAGAATCTGACGCGGCTGATTCGCTACAGCACCGAGCTCTATTCCAAACTCGAGGCCGAGACCGGTTTGGCCACCGGCTGGAAGCAGTGCGGCTCGCTCTCGGTGGCGCGCACCGAGGAGCGCATGGTGCTGCTGCGTCGCTCGGCGGCCATGGCCAAT
>JABCYT010000304.1 GCA_013290035.1 Alphaproteobacteria bacterium | reverse complement strand
GATAACCGTTGAACGCGTGCGGCCTGGCGCCGCCGAAGTCATACCGCGACAGGCTGCACCGGACAGGCTGCACTGCATAGGCGATCAGGCGAGGCTCGCGGGCGTGCCCTCGCCCTTCCGGCCGCTTTCACGCCAGCGCGGCCCGCACCACCGCCGCCACCTCGTCGACCGCTTCCAGCTTCATATGCGCACCCATGGGCAGGCTCAACACCGTGTCGGCGAGCTGCTCCGCCAGCGGAAACGAGCCCTTGGGCCGGCCGAGATCGGCATAGGCCTGCTGCAGGTGCGGCGGGATGGGATAGTGGATCAGCGAGCCGATGCCCGCCTTGTCGAGCGCCGCCATCAGCCCGGCGCGGCGACCCTCTCCATCAAGGACGCGCACGACATAGAGATGCCACACCGGCTCGGCCCATTGCGGCACGCGTGGCAGGCCGAGGCCCGGGATGCCCGCGAGCCTGTCGTCGTAGCGCGCGGCCAGCCGGCGGCGATGCTCGTTCCAGGCATCGAGCCGCGGCAGCTTGGCGCGCAGGAAGGCCGCCTGCATCTCGTCGAGCCGCGAATTGAAGCCACGCTCCAGGTTCACGTATTTCACCCGGCTGCCGTAATTGCGCAGCACACGCAGCCGCCCGGCCAAGCGGGCATCGTCGGTGGTGACGGCGCCGCCGTCGCCGAAGGCGCCGAAATTCTTGGTCGGAAAGAAACTGTGCGCCCCGGCGTCGCCCAGCGCGCCGGTCCGCCGTCCGCGCACCCGGGCGCCCTGCGCCTGCGCCACGTCCTCGACCACTTTCAGTCCGTGCTGGTGGGCATGCGTCATGATGGCGTGCATATCGGCCGGCTCGCCGTAGAGATGGACCGGCATGATCGCCCGCGTGCGCGACGTGATCGCGGCGGCGATCCGCTCGGGATCGATATTGACCCCGTCACGTGTCGGCTCGACCGGGACCACCGTGGCGCCCACCGCGGTCACCGCGAGCCAGGTCGCGATATAGGTGTTGGAGGGCACGATGACCTCGTCGCCCGCACCGAGGTCCCAGGCGCGCAGTGTCAGCTCCAGCGCCTCCAGCCCGTTGGCCAGGCCGACACAGTGCGCGGTGCCGCAGAAAGCGGCGTATTCGGCCTCGAAGGCCTCGACTTCCTTGCCGAGCACGAACCAGCCCGACTCCATGACTCGGGCATAGGCGGCATCGAGCTCGGGCTTCAGCTCGGCGTAGACCGCCTTCATGTCGAGAAACGGGATCATGGCCGCAACCCCGCCTCGCGCTTGAAGACCTCGTAGTCGCGCAGATACTCGGCCTCGTCGTAGAGCGTCGATGCGATCACCAGGATCGCCGCCTGCGGGGTGAAATCCGTGAGCTCGTGCCACACCCATGTCCCGACAAGGAGGCCGTTGGCCGGATCGTCGAGGGCCACCTGCTGCGTGACGCGGCCGTCGTCGAGATGGACCTGGCAGGCGCCGTGCAACGCTACCAGCACCAGCTCCGACTCGCGATGGCCATGCCGGCCGCGCCACTGGCCGGGCGCGACGTGATGCAGCCAGAACAGGCGTTGCGGCCGGAACGGCAAGCCCTTGCCGACTTCGAGGAAGTTGACGCGGCCGCGAACGTCGGCGGCGCCGGGAACGGCGACCCAGCGGCAATAGCGCGTCTTGAGGACAGGTTCGGTCATGGTCGGTGAAGCCTAGCTCAGCGTTGCGCGGTCTGCAGCTTGCGCCATTGCATGTAGACCACGCCGCTCAACGCCACGAGGCCGCCCCCGATCTGGTAGGCGTTGGGGATGAAGCCATAGGCCATTGACCACATTACGGCGAAAAACGGCACGAGATTGACCCAAAGCGAGGCGACGGCGACACCGAGCCGGCTGGCGCCCACGTTCCAGCAATAGCTTCCAAGCCCGCTGGCCAGGATCGCAACGGTGATGAGCTGCGTCCAGATCCACGGATCGGTTACGCCGAACGGCGAGCGCGCCCAACCGAGCACGATCAGGGCGAGGCTGCACAGGATCAGCCAGCCCATGGCCGACAGCGAGGCGACGTAGGCACGGTGGAGCTGGCTCGCCTGGTTGAACCAGGCCTGCGCCTTGATGCTGTAGAGCGTCCATAGCACGTTGCTCAACAGCACGATGATCTCGCCGCCGCCGAACGTCACCGACCCCGTGACGAACAGGCCGCCGGCGGAGAGGATGAGTCCGCCCAGCACGGTAAGCGCCAGCGCCACGCCGAAGCCGGGATCGAAGCGCAGGCCGCTGACCAGCCGCACGGTCACCGATGCTATCAGCGGGCTCGCCACTTGCACCGCCGCCACGGTGATCGGGTTGCTGTACTGCAGGCCGAGCGCGTAGACGGCGAAGAAACTCGCCATCATCAGGCCGAGCAGCAGGAAGCGGCCGAGGCCGACATCGATCCGCAGCGCGCGCCGGCCCTCGATCAGCCAGAGCAGCAGGATCAACGACGCGGTCGCCGCAGCGGTGCGCAGCGCCGCCATCGGGATCAGGTCGTAGTAGCGCAGCATCACCTTGGTGACGGGCAGATTGGCGCCCCAGCTCGCGCCGACGAACACCATGGCGGCGAAAGCGCCCAGCAGATGACGATGATCGCGTGTCATTGCTCATCGCCTGCCCCGTATGACGGGGGAGGAAACCACCCTGCTTGTCCCATCATACGGTCTTGCGACGCACCGCCTCGTAACCGACGCGGCAATCGCCGTAGACGTCGGGCTTCTCGGTCGAAACGCGCGCCTCGATCACGCCGGGTTGCGCCAGGCAGAGCTCGAGGATGGCGTCGACCAGCGCCTCCTGCAGGTTGAAGTGACGGCTCCCGGCGAGCGCGATGATGCCGTCATGCACGATGTCGTAGTTCAACACGTTGGCGATCCTGTCGCCGTGCGCCTTTTCGGCAGGCCCGAGCAGGAGATCGGCGTTCACCACCACGGTCTGCGGCTTCTTGTGCTCGAAATCGTGGATGCCGATCGAGACTTTTAGCCGGAAGTCGCGGATGAAGATGCGGCGATTGGAGTCGGAGGCCATGTCATTTCTTCTTCCTGGCATCGAAAGCGATGTCGCGCGGTCGCCCACTGAGATGCTCGCCGCTGTCGACGATCAGGACGTCGCCGGTGTAAGTCGGCGTCGCCACGATGAAGCGCAGCGCGCGCACCAGGTCGGCCGAGGTGACGCCGACGCCCAGGGGATTTTCCGTGTGCTGCTGGGCGAAGCGCGCCTCGGTCTGGCTGCCGCTGCGCAAGGTGAGGCCGGGCGCGATGCCGGCTACCCGCAACCGCGGCGCGAAGGATTGGGCGAGCAAGGTCGTCAGCCCCTGCAGGCCGACCTTGGACAGCGTGTAGGTCAGGAAATCCGGATTGAGGTTGAACAGCTTCTGGTCGAGCATGTTCACGATCACGCCTGTTTCGCCCGCGGGCAGCTGTCGCGCCAGCGCCTGGGAGAGCAGCAGCGGCGCCCGGAGATTCACCGCCATGTGCAGGTCGAAATCAGCCGCCTTGGCCGTCGGTGCGCGATCGAGCTTGAACAGCGAGGCGCTGTTCACGAGACAGGTAAGGTGCACGCCCCGCGCGCGACACTTGCCGACCAGCGCCTCGGCCTGCCGCGCCGAGGTGAGATCGGCGCGCACCGCCTTGGCCTGGCCACCCGCCGCCACGATCTCGGCCACGGTCTCGCGCGCCGGTCCGGCCGAGCGATGGTAGTGCACGAACGCGAAGAACCCGTCGGCCGCCAGCGCCATCGCCAGCGCGCGGCCGACCCGCATTCCCGCTCCCGTGACCAGCGCGCCCTTCATCCTGCAAAATCCGGCTGTCGTGACTAAAAGAACGGCGGGTTCTAGCATGCGACCATGAGTTCGTCCCTGTTCGAGTCAGTCGACTGCGTCGTGATCGGCGCCGGCGTGGTGGGCCTTGCGGTGGCCCGCGCCCTTGCCCTTGCCGGCCGTGAGGTCATCGTGGTGGAGGCGGCCGAAGGCATCGGCACCGAGACCAGCTCGCGCAACTCCGAGGTCATCCACGCCGGCATCTATTATCCCAAGGGCAGCCTGATGGCGCGCACCTGCGTTGCCGGCCGCCGCCTGCTCTACGCCTATTGCGCCGCGCACGGCGTGCCGCATCGCAATTGCGGCAAGCTGATCGCGGCCACCAACGAGGCCGAGAACGAGAAGCTTGCGGAGATCAAAGGCCGCGCCGAGGCCAACGGCGTCGAGGGCATGCGGCTGCTGAGCGCCGGCGAAGCGCGGGCGATGGAACCCAACCTCCACTGCACCGCGGCCCTGCTGTCGCCCCGCACCGGAATCATCGACAGCCACTCCTACATGCTGGCATTGCAGGGCGACGCCGAAGAGCGCGGCGCCATGCTGGCCTTCCACAGTCCGGTGACACAGGGCCGGGTGGTCGATGGCGGCATCGAGATCGAGGTCGGCGGAACCGAGCCGATGAATCTGCGGTGCCGCCTGGTCGTGAACTCCGCCGGCCTGCATGCCCCGGCGCTCGCACGAAAAATCGTCGGCATGCCATCCGACAGGATCCCGCCTGCGTATTACGCCAAAGGAAACTATTTCACCTTGGCCGGACGCTCGCCCTTCTCGCGCCTGATCTACCCTGTCCCCGTGCCGGGCGGATTGGGCGTGCACATCACCGTCGACATGGGCGGCCAGGCGAAGTTCGGCCCCGATGTCGAATGGATCGAAGGCATCGACTACACGGTCGATCCGCACCGCGCCGACAAGTTCTATGCCGCCGTTCGCCGCTGGTGGCCTGAGCTCAGGGACGGCGCGCTGCAGCCGGGCTATGCCGGCATCCGGCCCAAGATCGTGCCGCCCGGCGTGCCGGGCCAGGACTTCACGGTGCAAGGTCCCGCCCAGCATGGCGTGCCGGGCCTCATAAACCTCTTCGGCATCGAATCGCCTGGCCTTACCTCCTCGCTGGCGCTGGCCGAGCAGGTGCGCGACATCGCGGCCTCATGAGCCTTGGGACATGAGCATGGCCCGTCGAGGGCTTTTAGCCAGCCTCTCAGGCTTTCTCGGCGGCTGCTCTCCTGCGGCGCTGCTGAACGCCACCGTCCCGCGCAAGGGCTACACAGTCGAGCCCGACATCGCCTACGGCGCCGAGCCGCGCCAGAAGCTCAACCTCTACCGCTCCGACAGGCCGCGCGCCGACGGCAAGGCGGTGATCTTCTTCTACGGCGGCTCGTGGGATTCGGGCAGCAAGGGCGATTACCTGTTCGTCGCCCAGGCGCTCACCGCGAATGGTTACACGGTCATCATTCCCGACTACCGGATCTATCCGGAGGTGCGCTTTCCCGCCTTCGTGCAGGACGGCGCCCAGG
>JABCYT010000303.1 GCA_013290035.1 Alphaproteobacteria bacterium | reverse complement strand
AGGCGGACGAGACGCCGTCGTGATTCGTCTCCGGCTGCCGGATGGCCGCCTGTACGGCCAGACCGGACGCCTGGACTTCTCGAGCAACAGCATCACCCAAACCACCGACAGCCTGCTGCTGCGTGGCACCATTCCCAATCCGGCGATCTACACGACGTCCACTGCGGTGCGCGAGCTTACCGACGGCGAGCTGGTGACCGTGATGCTGGAGGGCGCGCAACCCGTCGAAGTGCCGTCGATTCCCCGGGCGGCCGTGCTGTCGGATCAGCAGGGCAACTACGTCCTTGCCGTCGGCGGCGGCAACAAGGTCGAACAGCGCCGCATTCAGCTCGGTCAATCCACGACGACCGTCGCCACGATCACGACCGGCCTGTCGCTCGGCGACGAGGTGATCGTCGAGGGGATCCAACACGTGAAGGCGGGCGAGGTGGTCGCCCCGGGACCGGCCAGTGACGGTGTCCGGGCGCTCATGCAGGGGCACGACGGACGGGAACGCCCATGATCTCCTCCGTTTTCGTCGAGCGCCCGCGCCTGGCGATCGTGATTGCCCTGGTCATGACCATCGCGGGACTGCTGGCGCTGACGCAAATCCCGGTGGCGCAGTTCCCCGACATCGTGCCGCCGCAGGTGACGGTGACCGCCACCTTCCCGGGCGCGTCCGCCTCCGTGGTGGAGACGAGCGTGGCCCAGCCGCTCGAGGAACAGGTCATCGGCGTCGACAAGATGCTCTACATGAAGTCGACCAGCGGCAACGACGGCTCCTACACGCTGACCACGAGCTTCGCGCTCGGCTCCGACCCGGACATCGACACGGTGAACGTCAACAACCGCGTGCAGGCGGCGCTGGCGCAGCTGCCGCCAGAGGTCCAGCTGCAGGGCGTGACGGTGCAGAAGAAGTCTTCGGCAATCCTGCAATTCATCATTCTCTACAGCGAGACGGGTGCCCAGGACCCGGTGTTCATCACCAACTACGCGGTGGTCAACCTGCTCGATACGATCTCGCGCGTTCCCGGCGTCGGCCAGGCGACCCTGTTCGGCAAAATGAACTATTCGATGAGGATCTGGTTCGACACCCAACGCCTGACCAGCCTCAATCTCACACCGTCAGATGTCGTCAACGTGATCCGCGTACAGAGCGTCCAGGCGCCGGTCGGACGGATCGGCGCGCGACCGGTCGACGACCACCAGCAGTTCCAGCTCAATCTGCAGACGCAAGGGCGGCTGAGCACGCCGGAGGAATTCGGCAACATCGTCCTGCGCGCCAACACGGACGGCTCGCTGCTGCACGTAAGCGACGTCGCCCGCGTCGAGATCGGCGCCCAGAACCTCGACAACGAGTCGCACATCGACGGGCAGCCGGGTGTCGGCATCGCCATCTATCTCGCACCGGGTGCGAACGCGGTGACGACAGCCGCCAGCGTTCAACGGACACTGAAGGAGGCGGCCGTCCGCTTTCCGCCCGGGCTGAAACATCTCGTCCAATTCGACACCACGACCTTCGTGACCGATACGATCAACGAGGTGCTGCGCACCTTGGCCGAGGCGTTCGTCCTGGTCGTCGTCGTGGTCTTCCTGTTCCTCGGAAGCCTTCGCGCGACGATCATTCCCACGGTCGCGGTTCCGGTCAGCCTGATCGCCACCTTCGCGGTCCTGCTGACGATGGGCTACTCGGCGAACACGGTGTCGTTGCTCGCCATGGTTCTGGCGATCGGCATCGTGGTCGACGACGCGATCGTCGTGGTCGAGAACGTCGAACGTGTTCTCGAGGAAGAGCCAGGCCTGACGCCGGCGGAAGCAACCAAGAAGGCGATGGCGCAGATCACGGCGCCCATCATCGCCATCACGCTGGTGCTGCTTTCCGTGTTCGTGCCGATCGCCTTCATTCCCGGTATCTCCGGCACGCTGTTCCGTCAGTTCGCCGTCACCATCAGTGCTGCGATGCTGATCTCGGCGATCAATGCGCTGACCCTCTCGCCGGCGCTCTGTGCGCTGTTCCTGCGCCACACCGGTCCGCGCCGCGGGATCTTGGCGAAGGTGCTGAGCGGCATCGATTGGACGCGCGACCGCTATGCCGGGATCGTGCGCAGGCTGCTGCGGCTGTCCGCTGTGTCCCTGGTGGCGGTCGCTGTCTTTGCCGGCTCCATCTTCGGCATCTCTAGGATTGTTCCGACCGGCTTCCTGCCGGAGGAGGACCAGGGTGCCTTCTTCGTCATGATCCAGCTGCCCGATGGCGCCTCGGTCGCGCGCACCGCCGACGTGACCAAACGCGTCGAGAACATCCTGAAGGACCTGCCGGCCGTGGAGCACACGCTGTCGATCATCGGCTATTCGCTGCTCGACGGCGGCAATCTGCCGAACAACGCCTTCCTGGTCGTACGCCTGAAGCCGTTCGCAGATCGGCAGGCTGCCGCCGACTCGGCACAGGCGCTCATCCGCAAGGTGTTTGCCGAAGGGTCGAGAATTCGCGAGGCCAAAGTCGTGGCCTTCAATTTTCCGGCGATCATCGGCCTGTCGACCGGTGGCGGGTTCGAGTACGTGCTGGAAGCCCTCGAAGGACAGGAACCCGCGGCCATCAACAGCGTCATGGGCGGCGTGATTGCCGCCGCCAACGCCGATGCGTCGCTGGCGCGCGTCTTCTCGACGTTCACGGCCACCAATCCGCTGGTCTATCTCGACATCGACCGCGGCAAGGCGCAGGCGCTGGGGCTGAATATAAGCGACGTCTTCACCGCGCTGCAGGCCACGCTGGGCGGCATCTACGTCAACAATTTCAACATGCTGGGCCGAACCTGGCAGGTCAACGTGGAAGGCGAGGCGGCCGACCGCAGCGACATTCCCGACCTGTGGCAGATCTACGTCCGCAACAATCGCGACGAGATGGTGCCGCTCCGGTCCATTGCCAACGTCCGCTTCGAGCAAGGACCGCAGGTCATCACCCGCTACAACAACTATCGCGCCGTCACGATCAACGGCGGACCGGCCCAAGGCATTTCGTCGGGCACCGCTCTGCAGGCGATGACCGAGGTATCCGACAAGACCTTGCCGTCGGGCTACGATTTCGAATGGACCGGCACGGCCTATCAGGAAAAGGCGGCCTCCGGCCAGACCGGCATCATCCTGTCGCTGGCCGTCCTGTTCGCCTACCTGTTCCTGGTCGCGCTCTACGAGAGCTGGACGATCCCGATTCCGGTTCTGCTGTCCGTCGTCGTCGGCGTGCTCGGATCATTCGTCGGCATCAAGGTGGCCGGACTCAGCCTCGACCTTTACGGCCAGATCGGTCTGGTCGTGCTGATCGCGCTCGCCGCCAAGAACGGCATCCTGATCGTAGAGTTCGCCAAGGAGCAGCGCGAGGCCGGCGTGGACATCGACCAGGCCGCGGTACTGGGCGCCCAGATGCGGTTCCGGGCCGTCATGATGACATCGATCGCCTTCATTCTCGGCCTCGCTCCGCTGGTCGTCGCGACTGGCGCCGCCGAGATCAGCCGCCGCGCCGTGGGAACCGCCGTGTTCGGCGGCATGATCGCCGCCAGCTCGATCGGCATCTTCCTGGTGCCCATGCTGTACACGACGTTCCAGCGTCTCCGTGAGCGTCTCAAGAACCGGTTCGGCCGGCATTCGGCGCCAGCCCATCCATCCGGCACGATGGCTGATTGAAGGATGCCGAAGCGACCTCATCACCATGCTGACGAATGTGCGGTGGCTCGCCACCATCGCCGATCCTGGCTTTCAAGGCGGCTCAGCGAGTCGTGAAGCGTCGTGCAAACCTGAAAGAACAGGCCGGCCATCCCTGCTACCCTGGCATTCTCCCGCTGGCTTCGGAGCGACACATGAAGATGGCGATGCGAGCGGCCCGGGCGATCGTTCCAGGCCTGTTCCTCGCCTTGGCAGCCTGCAAGGATTTTCCGGGAGCCGATGGCCGATATGCGACCCCCTCGCGGGGTGGCTGGGACAATTTCCGCGCCCAATCGCCGGCATCAGAGCCATATCTGGCGATTGCCGAGTCGCGCGCAGCGAAGCCATGAGGTGCAAGCATGGCGCCTGCGATGGCTGAGCGCAGGCAATCACTGTCGAGCCCACCCATATGCTTTGGGTGTTGGACACGGACCCAGCGATGCAGCAAGGCCTGACGCTGACGGCGGCGATTTCGGCGACGATCGAATGGCTGGCGGCAGACGAGTGTCACGCCCTCGACGAGGCCGCCCTGGCCGCCGAGCTCGGACGGCGTCTGCGCTCAGCCGGGCTGCCGCTCGATCACCTGGGTCTCTATTTGCGCACGCTTGATCCCGAGATTCTCGGTCACACGGTCGGCTGGGCGCCCGACGAGCCGGTTCAGGTCTATCGCCGGCCACATGACATCGTTCGCTCGGCTGCCTACCTCAGCAATCCCGTCGTCCGGGTTCTGGAGACACAGACGCCAGCCGTCCTGCGCGTCGACCCGCAGCGTGATGCTCCGTGGACTCAGAATGACCTGTTCAAAGGCCGCTCCCTTGTCGAGCTCGTCATCCTCCCCATGCGCACGCCAGACGCATTGCCCAGCGCCGTTTCCTTTGCGACGACGCGCGGCACCGGCTTCACCGCCGCCGAGCGCGCGGCCTTCGACCGCATCGCGCCGGCGCTCCGCAACGCCTGCGAGCTGCGCAACTTGCGACGGGTGGAGCTGACGCTCCTCGACACCTATCTCGGAACCCTGACGGGGCGACGCGTTCTCGAGGGCCGCGTGCGGCGCGGCGAGCTCGAAAGGCTGGAGGCTGCGCTCCTGCTCTGCGACCTGCGCGGGTTCACCGAGCTCTCCAACCGTTTGCCGAGCGAACGCGTGCTCGAGTTGCTCGATGCCTACTTCGGCTGCGTCGTCCCCGCGATCG
Organism: Alphaproteobacteria bacterium; assembly: GCA_013290035.1. GTDB lineage: Bacteria > Pseudomonadota > Alphaproteobacteria > Reyranellales > Reyranellaceae > Reyranella. The sequence goes on along the minus strand of JABCYT010000303.1, from coordinate 485 downwards.
ACAAGGCGGGCGGCGAAGTGATCAAGTTCATGGGCGATGCCGTGCTCGCCTTTTTCCACCGCGAGGATGCGTCGGCTGCCTGCGCGGCTGCGCTGCAGGGCGCCGTGACGGCGCTGGCCAGCCTGCAACGGCAGCAAACCCCGGATGGCGAGCTGCATGCCGGCGTGGCCCTGCACTACGGCACGGTGAGCTACGGCAACATCGGCTACGGCCATCGGCTGGATTTCACCTTGATCGGCCCGGACGTCAATCTGGTGAGCCGCCTGCAAGGCGTTTGCAGCACCACCGGCCAGGCGCTGTTGATGTCGCGGCGCTTCGCCGAGTTGCTTCCTGCGGGGACAGCCAGGCCGGCCGGGGCACACCTCCTCAAGGGCTTCGCCCAGCCGGTCGATTTGTACGCGCTATTCGACCATCACTGAACCCGCGCCCTCACGGACGATCGTGGATCGTGGCGTCGAGGCTCCAGGCACCGGGACCCGCGAACA
>JABCYT010000302.1 GCA_013290035.1 Alphaproteobacteria bacterium | reverse complement strand
GAACAGGGGCGCGGCATACGAAATGGCGTAGGCATCGACCAACGGCATGCGCGGAAAGACATAGAAGAAGCCCAGCAGGCTGCCGAAGCCGCTGGCGATGCGGATCGCCTGAAGCAGCGGACGGCTGCTGCGCACGAGCCGGATCCCGCCGGCGTTGCGGAAGAGGAAGTAAAGCGGCACGAGGGCGATGGTGCTGCGAAACAGCATCATCTGGAACGGCCCGTACGAATCGCCCAGCCACTTCACCAGGGCGTCCATCGTCGAGAACAAGGCGAGGGCGGACAGCCGGGCGTAGATGCCGAGCAAAGTGGGAGAAGCGGGGGCCGGCGACAAGGTGCGCTATTTGGCTTGTCCGGCATCCTTCCGTAAAGTGCCTTCACGGGAGAGTGGGCGCAGGAGGGGCGGGGATCGAATGCGCATGGGTTGGTTGTTCGGTCGCAACAATGTGCGTGCGCCGTGGATTGTTGCCCTGCTCGTGCTGGTGAACGCCCTGCTGCTGCGCGCGATCGATCCCGTCGGCTTGACCCGCCTGCGCGACGTCGCCTTCGACAGCTTCCAGCGCATCAAGCCCAGGACCTATCATCCCGCCACGCCGGTCCGCATCGTCGACATAGACGAGGCCGCCCTGGCCGAGTTCGGCCAATGGCCGTGGCCGCGCACCATCGTCGCGCGCCTGATCGACAAGCTGACCGAGAAGGGCGCCGCCGTCATCGCCTTCGACGTGGTGTTCGCCGAGCCCGACCGCTCGTCGATCAGCCGCATGGTCAAGGATCTCGTCGCCTTCACCGATCCCGCGACCGTGCAGAAGCTCGCGGCGGCGATCCAGGACAACGACAAGGTGCTGGCCGACGCCATCGCCCACTCGCGCGTAGTGCTGGGATTCGGCTTCGATCCGCACGGTGGCTCGCAGGCGCCGAAGCGCATGTTCGGTACGGCCTTCGCCGGCGACGATCCGAGCCAGTTCCTGCCGGTGCAGCAGGGCACCGTGAAGCCGCTCGCCATCCTCGAGGCCGCCGCCAAGGGCAACGGCAGCGTCAATACCGACGTCGAAGGCTCGGTGATCCGCCGGGTTCCGATGCTTTTCCGGGTCGCCGGCCAGGAAGGCCTGTTCCCGGCCCTATCGATCGAGGCGCTGCGGGTCGCCCAGGGCGCCAGCACCTATGTGATCAAATCGTCCGGCGCGAGCAGCGAAATGTCCTTCGGCGCCAAGACCGGGATTGTCGCCATCAGGACTGGCGATATTGAAGCGCGCACCGATTCGCGCGGCCGCCTGGCGCTCTACGACAGCGGTCATCGCGAGGAGCGCTTCGTTTCGGCGCGCGCCGTGCTCAAGGACGAGGTACCGCCGGACAAGCTCGATGGCCAGATCGTGTTCATCGGCACCAGCGCCATCGGCCTGAAGGACCTCCGCAGCACGCCGGTCGACGACTCCGCGCCCGGGGTCGAGGTCCATGCCCAGCTTGCCGAGCAGATGATCGAGCAGGAATTCCTGGCGCGGCCCGACTTCGCCGATGGCGCGGAGTTTCTGTACCTGGCGGCCATCGGCGCGCTCTTCGTCTTTCTGTTGCCGCGGCTGTCGGCCGGAAAGATGACGATCGTCGCGGCGATCTTCATCGGCATCGGCCTCGCCGTGCCGTGGATCGCCTTCTCGGAATACGACCTGCTGTTCGACCCGATCTACCCGCCGGTCACTCTGGCCGTGATCTATGTGAGCGGCACGGCGCTCGCCTTCATGCGCACCGAGCGCGAGCGGGCGGCGATCCGCGGCGCTTTCGGCCTCTACCTGTCGCCCGACCAGGTGGAGCGGATCGCCCGCCATCCCGAATTGCTGCAGCTCGGCGGCGAGATGCGCGAGATCACCGTGATGTTCACCGATGTGCGCGGCTTCACGCGCATATCGGAGCAGTTCGATCCGCACGGGCTGACGCGGTTCATGAACCGCTTCCTCACGCCGATGACCGACCTGATCCGCAGCCACCGTGGCACGATCGACAAATACATGGGCGATGCCATCATGGCGTTCTGGAATGCCCCGCTCGATGTCGATCGGCACGCCGCGCTTGCCTGCGATACCGCGCTCGCCATGCAGGCGCGCCTGGTCGAGCTGAACGAGGAATGGAAAGCCGAGGCCGAAGCGGAGGGGCGTGGGCACATTCCGGTGAATATCGGCATCGGCCTCAACACCGGGCAGGCCTCGGTCGGCAATTTCGGCTCCACGCAACGCTTCACCTATTCGTGCCTGAGCGACGACGTGAACCTCGCCTCGCGCCTCGAAGGCCAGTGCAAGACCTACAGCGTCGGCATCATCATCGGCGACAAGACGCGCCTGCAGGTGCCCGACTATGCCGCGCTCGAGATCGACCTGGTGATGGTCAAGGGCAAGACCGAACCGGAGCGCGTCCATGCCCTGGTCGGCGGCTTGGCCGTGGCGCAGACGCCGGCCTATCAAGAGCTGGTGCGGCTGCAGGCAGCCTTCCTGGCCCAATACCGGACCGGCGGCTTCGTCGAGGCGCTGGACCTGATCGCAGGCTGCGAGGCCGCCGCGGCCGCCGTCGGCTGGCGGCAGGGCTACTACAACATGATGCGCGTGCGGGTCGATGGCCTGATCGACGATTCGCCGCACGATTGGACAGGAGTGTATGTCGCCAAGGAGAAGTGAGTCCGTCCGGCGCATCGCCGCCATCGAGGCGCTGGTCTGCCGCGATGTCGGGCGCAAGACCCAGGAATTGATCGCCGCAAGTGCCGGCGAACTCGCGACGGCGGCCGAATCGCTGGCCGGCGCGCGGAGCGTCGGTCTGATCACGGGCTTTTTTGTGCCGCGCGGCGAGGTGGCGGCGCCCGAGACCGACGGTCCGGTCGGCACCGCCCTGCTGGCCGCGGCGCTCTCGGCCTGCGGCCTGCCCGCGCGCATTGCGGTCGATACGCCTTGCGCCGCAGCCGTGCGGGCGGCCGTCGAGGAAGCCGGCGGCGGCGTCGCGGTCGACGAGGTGGTCGTCGGCGACGGCGCGGCAATTGTCCGCCTGATCGACGCGTGGCGCGGCGCGGCGATCACGCATGCCGTGGCCATCGAACGCTGCGGCCGCAGCGGCGATGGCCGGCCGCGCAACATGCGAGGCGTCGATGTCTCGTCCTGGACAGCGCCGCTCGACGATCTGTTCCTGGGCGGCCGCTGGACCAGGCTCGCGGTGGGTGACGGCGGCAACGAGATCGGCATGGGCCGGCTGCCGGCCGGCCTGATCGCGCGCACTGTGCCCAATGGGGCGGAGATCGCCTGCGTCACCTCATGCGATCATCTCGTCGTCGCCGGCGTGTCCAACTGGGGCGCCTACGGATTGATGGCGGCGCTCGCCGTCCTGCGCGCCGACTGGCGCGACACGATCGCCAAATTCCTGACGGCGGAACGCGACCTGGCCGTCACGCGCGCCATCGTCGCCAAGGCCGGCGCGGTCGATGGCGTCACGGCGCGGCGCGAAGCCACGGTCGACGGTTTCGGACCGGAGATCCACGGTGCGCTGATCGACGGGCTCCGTCGCATTGCGTGGGGCCAGGCGGCGGACTAGGTTCGCCCGCCATGGACAATCCCTACGCGCCCACGCATCCCGAAATCCGCGACGCCGTTCGCCAGCTCTGCCTGAAATTCGATGGCGCCTACTGGCGCGCGCTCGACCGCGAGCGCGGCTACCCGACGGACTTCGTGAAGGCGCTGACCGATGCGGGCTGGCTGGCGATCCTGATCCCCGAGGAGTATGGCGGCGCCGGTCTCGGCATCTCGGCGGCCGCGGCCGTGCTGGAGGAGGTTCAGCGCGCGGGCTGCAACGGGGCGGCCTGCCACGCGCAGATGTACATCATGGGCACGCTGCTGCGGCACGGCAGCGCCGAGCAGAAAGAGCGTTACCTGCCGCGGATCGCCAGCGGCGAACTGCGCCTGCAGGCTTTCGGCGTCACCGAGCCGACCAGCGGCACCGATACGCTGGCGCTGCGCACCACGGCGGTGAAGAAGGACAACAGCACCTACGTCGTGAACGGCCAGAAGGTGTGGACCAGCCGCGCCGAGCACTCCGACCTGATGCTGCTGTTGGCGCGCACCACGCCCAGGGAGCAGACCAAGAAGCGCACCGAGGGGCTGTCGGTGTTCCTGGTCGACATGCGCGAGGCGCTGGGCAAGGGCCTCGCGATCCGGCCGATCCGCACCATGATGAACCACAACAGCACCGAGGTGTTCTTCGACAACATGGAAGTGCCGGCCGAGAATTTGATCGGCGAGGAAGGACAGGGTTTCCGCTACATCCTGGGCGGCATGAACGCCGAGCGCGTGCTGATCGCCTCGGAATGCATCGGCGATTCGCGCTGGTTCATCGAGAAGGCGACCAACTACGCCAAGGAGCGCAAGCTGTTCGGCCGCGCGATCGGGCAGAACCAGGGCGTGCAGTATCCCATCGCGCGAGCCTACGCCCAGACCGAGGCGGCCGACCTGATGGTGCGCAAGGCCGCCTCGCTTTACGAGGCCAACCTGCCGTGCGGCGCGGAGGCCAACATGGCCAAGATGCTGGGCTCGGAGGCGGCGTGGGCCGCTGCCGACATGTGCGTGCAGACCCATGGCGGCTTCGGCTTCGCCGAGGAGTACGATATCGAGCGCAAGTTCCGCGAGACGCGGCTCTACATGGTGGCGCCGATCTCGACCAACATGATCCTGAACTTCATCTCCGAACACGTTCTGGATCTGCCGCGCTCGTACTGAGCGACGTTCTAGTCGAAGACGAAGTGCCGAAAGGTCGCGATTGCCATCAAGATTGCGGCGTGACCGATGATCGCCAGGAACACCGTCCAGGCGGCAGTAAATAAAGTGAACAGCCAGCCCAGCATGGCCATCACACCGTCGCTTTCGACGAGCGCCAGACAAAAGAACAGGATCGCCCAGGCCGGCAGGAAATTGTCGAACGGGATCGGCAGGGCGAGCAGCACGATCAGCAGCATCCAGGTGACCTGGAGGAAGCGGCGCCGCATGCCCGTCACCCACCAGCGGCGACGGGGGTGAATGGCGTTCTCCAGCCGTTCGACGTGTCGCCGGACGCGGGTCAGGAAATCCTGCAGCTTGCCGCGCGGCAGGCCGCGCCGGCCGACGACGTCGGGCAGCGAGGGCACGGGTCGGCCGAGGAAGTACTGCACCACGAGCAGGAACATCGGCACCCCGGTGATGGTCGAGAGCCAGGGGATGCCGGTCGGGACGCAATTGGGCAGATTGAGCGCGGCAATGGCGAAGGCGTAGGAGCGGCTCTCCAGCCCTTCCAGGAACGCCTTGATCGTCAGAACCGAATCGCGCGGGCCCGCGAACAGCCGATCGAGCGTCGGCAGCAGCGCGCCGCGTTCGCT
>JABCYT010000301.1 GCA_013290035.1 Alphaproteobacteria bacterium | reverse complement strand
GCTGGCCAAGGCGACGCTCTCGATCTCCCAGGCAGGCTACAACACCACCATCGAGACATTGTGCTGCGCCGATCGCGCCGTCCTGGTGCCCTTCGGCACGGCGCGCGAGACCGAGCAGGCCGATCGCGCGGCGCTGCTGGCCGAACGCGGCATGGTGGCCGTCGTCCCGCCCGGCATGCTGTCGCCCGACAGCCTGGCAGATGCCGTTGGGCGGGCCCTCGCGGGTCCCTCGTTGCGTAGCTTCCCGCCGTGCGACGCCAATGGCGGTCCCGCCACGGCTATGTTGCTGAAGCGTCTGCTATGAGCAGCTGGCAGGCCCTCGACGAGGAGGCCGCGCGCTGGCGCGACGGTGGCCGCACCGCCGAGCTGTGGTGGCGCGACGACGATGTCGCCGATTCGGGGCCGGCGCTCGATCGGCTTCTGAAGCTCCATCGCGAAACCGGGGCGCCGCTGTCGCTCGCGGTGGTGCCGGCGCTGGCCACGCAAGCGCTGGCGGATCGTCTCGGCGCCGAGCCCGCGGTCGACCTGCTGCAGCACGGCTACGCCCATCTCAACCATGCCTCGCCCGGTGAAAAGAAAGCCGAACTTGGCGCACACCGGCCGGTCATGATCGTGCTGGGCGAGCTGGGCACCGGCTGGTTGGCGCTGGAGCGATTGTTTGATGGCCGCGCGCTGAGCGTCATGGTGCCGCCGTGGAACCGCATTGCGCCTGGCTTGGTGCCGACCCTGCCGGAGATCGGCTTCAGCGGGCTGTCGACTTTCGGGTCGCGGCGGCGGGCCCGCCCGGTGAGCGGACTGATTCAGATCAATACACACGCCGACTTGATCGATTGGAAAAGCGGGCGCGGTTTCGCTGGCGAGGCTGCGGCGCTCGACGCCCTGGTTGGCGCCCTGGCTCATGCACGCACCGTGGCGGCCGAGCCGGTCGGGCTCCTCAGTCATCATCTTGCGATGGACGGCGGGGCGTGGGATTTCTTAAGGTCTGTATTGGAAAAGGCATCGACGCTGCCGGGTATTCGCATCCGGCCGGCGCGCGAGCTGTTTGCGGTCGAATGATGCGCGGCCAAAGTGTCGCGGACGGGGAGGCACGCGGTTGAGTTCGGCAGATCTGCGCTATCCGCGTCAGACCTTGTGGGCCGACTATGTTCGCGCCGGAGCGGGGGTCCTGCTGTGCGGCGCGCCGCTCCTGGCACTCGAGGTCAACCCGTGGTTGGCGTTGATCCTGGCGGCGGGTTTCGTGCTCTTCGCGTTGTTCCTGGTGCGCACGGCGCTCCGCCACCACACGCGCTACGTGCTGGGCCCCGACACGCTCTGCGCCGACGGTCCGGCCGGCGCCGTCGTCGAATGGAACCGGCTCGACCGGCTGAAGCTCAGCTATTTCTCGACCAAGCGCGACCGCTCCGACGGCTGGATGCAGCTCACCCTGGGCTCGGCCGGCGGGCGCACGCTCAGGATCGATTCTTCCCTCGACGGCTTCCATGACGTCGTCGAACGGGCGGCCGATGCGGCGGGACAGACGGGATTGACGATGAGTGAGGCAACCCGCGCCAATCTCAGGGCGATGGGAATCGCGGTGGCAGGTCAGGAAGCGACGGCATGAAGGATCTGTTGCGGGTCGAAAACCTGACCGTCGAGTTCGGCGTTCACGAAGGCATCTTGCGGGCGGTCGACAACGTCTCGTTCTCGATCCCGCCCGGCGGCACCTTGGCCCTGGTCGGCGAATCGGGTTCAGGCAAGTCGGTGTGCAGCCAGGCCGTCATGGGCCTGCTGCCGCGCACCGCCACCATTCCCTCCGGTTCGATCCTGTTCGAGGATCCCAGGGTCAAGGAGGGCGGGCCGATCGACATCGCCAAGCTCGATCGCGCCGGGCCGGAGATGCGCACCATCCGCGGCGGCGCCATCTCGATCATCTTCCAGGAGCCGATGACCTCGCTGTCAGCGCTGCACACGGTGGGCGACCAGATCGGCGAGGCGGTCGAGCTGCATGGCGGCGGCCATTTCAGCGACATCCACTTCCTGGGCGACCAGATCAACGAGGCGGTCCAGCGTTCCGGCCGCAAGCTGTCGCGGCCCGAGATCGAGGCGCTCACCGTCGACATGCTGCGCATGGTGGGCTTCCCCGATCCCAAGCGGGCGCTGCGCACCTATCCGTTCGAGCTGTCGGGCGGTCTGCGCCAGCGCGCCATGATCGCCATGGCGCTGGTCTGCCGGCCGGCGCTCTTGATCGCCGACGAGCCCACCACCGCGCTCGACGTCACCATCCAGGCGCAGATCCTGCGCCTCATCAAGGACCTGCAGGCCGAGCTCGGCATGGCGCTCCTGATGATCACCCACGATCTCGGCGTGGTCGCCAACATCGCCGACGAGGTGGTGGTGATGTATCGCGGCAAGGTGGTCGAATCGGGCGACCTGCACGCCATCTTCCGCGACCCGCAGCATCCCTATCTCAAGGCGCTGCTGCATGCCGTGCCGCGCTTCGACATGGCGCCCGGCGAGCGCCTGGTGCCGATCCGCGAGATCACCGCCGCGACCGGCCATCTCCTGAAGGAGAAGCCGGTCTCCAAGCCGACGACCTCGTTCAATGTCGAGGCGCCGGTGCTGAAGGTGCGGCATCTCTCCAAGACCTTCACCATCCGCAAGGCCGACACCCTGCTCGAGCAGCTGGTCGGCGGCGGCACGACGCGCAAGATCCGCGCCGTCAACGACGTGAGCTTCGACGTCGAGCGCGGCGAATGCCTGGGGCTGGTCGGCGAATCGGGCTGCGGCAAGACCACGCTCAGCAAGATCCTCATGCGCGGCGTCTCGGCCGATCCCAACGAAGGGACCGGCCGCATCGTCTACGACGATTGGGGCCGCAAGGTCGACGTGCTGTCGCTCGACGGCGGCGAGCTCGACCGCTTCCGCACCAAGCTGCAGTTCATCTTCCAGGACCCGTTCGGCTCGCTCAACCCGCGCATGACGGTCTACGACATCCTGGTCGAGCCGCTCAAGATCCACAAAATCGGCGACGACGCCTATCGCCGCGAGATGGTCAGCGAACTGATGGAAATGGTCGGCCTCGACCGCCGGCATCTCAGCCGCTACCCGCATTCCTTCTCGGGCGGCCAGCGCCAGAGGATCGGCATCGCCCGCGCGCTGGCGCTCAGGCCCGACATGGTGATCTGCGACGAGCCGGTGTCGGCGCTCGACGTGTCGATCCAGGCCCAGGTCCTCAATCTCCTGAAGGACCTGCAGAAGCAGCTCGGCCTCACCTACCTGTTCATCTCGCACAACCTGGCCGTCGTCGCCTACATCGCCGACCGCATCGCCGTGATGTGCGCCGGCCGCCTGGTCGAGCTGGCGCCGTCGGGCGAGCTGTTCCGCAATCCCCTGCATCCCTATACAAAGGCCTTGCTGTCGGCCGTGCCGATGCCCGATCCCGACGCGCGGCTCGATCTCGGCGCGCTGATGGAGGGCAAGGCGTCCGATCCGTCGGCCTGGCCCGAGCCGTTCCGCGACACCGGCCGGAACCGGCTTTTTTGGACCGAGGCGTCGCCCGGGCACTTCGTGCGTGTTACACGGCCGGCAGAGAAACAGGGGAATTGAGGCATCATGCTGCGTTACGTCGCCCGCCGCATCCTGCTGATGATTCCCACCCTGTTCGTCATCAGCGCGCTCGTCTACTTCATCATCGACCTGCCGCCGGGCGACTGCGTGACCTCGCAGATCGACGAGCTGCTGTCGCGCGGCGATCCCGACGCCATGGCGCGCGCCGACGAGCTGCGCCAGATGTACGGCCTCAACCATCCGCTGTGGCAGCGCTATCTGCACTGGGTCTCGGGCATCTTCCGCTGGGACTTCGGCCTGAGCTGCCAGGACACCGTGCCGGTGTCCGACCTGATCGGCGAGCGCCTCGCGCTCACCATCGTGATGGAGACCTGCACCATCGCCTTCATCTGGATCGTGTCGTTCATCATCGGCGTCTACGCAGCCACCCACCAGTACAAGATGGGCGACTACGTCGCCTCCTTCATCGGCTTCGTCGGCCTCTCGATCCCGAACTTCCTGCTGGCGCTGGTGCTGCTCTATGTCGGCAAGGTCTATTTCGGCCTGTCGATCGGCGGCCTGATGGATCCCGAGTACATCGAGCAGCCGATGAGCCTGGGCAAGGCCTGGTCGGTGGCGCAGCACCTGGTCATCCCAGTGATCGTCATCGGCATGTCGGGCACCGCCGGCATGATCCGCCGGCTGCGCGCCAACCTCTTGGACGAGCTGCAGAAGCAGTACGTCGTCACCGGCCGCGCCAAGGGCCTGGCGCCGCTCAGGCTCCTCATCAAGTACCCGCTGCGCCACGCCATCAACCCATTCGTCGCCGACATCGGCGGGCTGCTGCCCGAGGTGATCTCGGGCTCGGTCATCGTCTCGGTCGTGCTGTCGCTGCCGACCACCGGCCCGATGCTGCTGGGTGCGCTGAAAACCCAGGACGTCAATCTCGCCGCCACCTTCCTGCTGTTCGTCGCGACCTTGACGGTGGTCGGCATGCTGGTCTCCGACCTGGCGCTGGCGGCGCTCGATCCGCGCATCCGCTTCGGCGCCAGCTCAGAGAAGTAAGACCGTCATGACCGAACAGGCGACCACACCCCCGCCCAACGCTCCCAGGCGCCGCGCCGAGCACTACGTCAATCGCGAGCCGTGGGATCCCTACGTCGCCGATCGCCTGACCGCCGAGCAGGAAAAGTACTACATGGCGGGCCAGTGGAAGCTGATGTGGTGGCGGTTCCGCCGCCACCGGCCGGCCGTCGTGTCGATGGCCTTCCTGGCGCTGATGTACCTGTCGACCGTGATCAGCGAGTTCATTGCCCCCTACGACCTGCAGACCCGGCACTCCGCCTACATCTTCGCGCCGCCGCAGCAGGTCCACCTGTTCCACGAGGGCAAGTTCCTCGGGCCCTTCGTCTACGGTCACAAGACCACGCGCGACATGGAAACGCTGCAGCGCGTCTACACGCCCGACCCCAGCCGGCCGATGCCGCTGCGTTTCTTCTGCCTGGGCGACTCCTACGAATTCTGGGGCCTGATCGAGGGCAGCTTCCATTTCGTCTGTCCGCCCAAGGGCGGGCATTTCTTCTGGCTGGGCACCGACCGCCTGGGCCGCGACATGTTCAGCCGCATCGTCTATGCCGCCCGCATCTCGCTCACCATCGGCCTCATCGGCATCACCCTGTCGTTTGCGCTGGCGTTGGTCCTGGGCGGGCTCGCCGGCTATTACGGCGGCTGGGTCGACATGGTCGTCCAGCGCCTCACCGAGATCATCAAGAGCTTCCCGCATCTGCCGCTGTGGCTCGCGCTGTCGGCGGCGCTGCCCGTCACCTGGTCGCCGCTCCTGGTCTAT
>JABCYT010000300.1 GCA_013290035.1 Alphaproteobacteria bacterium | reverse complement strand
CAACGTCATTCCCAAGCCCTACCAGAAGCCGCATCCGCCGCTCTGGGTCGCCTGCTCCAACATCCAGACCATCGGCAAGGCGGGCGAATGGGGCATGGGGGCGCTCGGCTTCACCTTCGTCACGCCCGAAGCGGCGCGCGCCTGGGTGCACAAGTACTACAACAACCTCTTGAACAATTCGCAGAAGCTCACTGACTACCCGAGCAATCCCAACGTAGCGATGGTGTCGGGCTTCATGTGCGCCGCCACCGACGCGGAGGCCGAGGCCAAGGCCGCCGGCTGGACCTTCTTCATCTTCGCGCTCAGCTATTACGGCCGGAAGGGCGTCGACGCGCCGGGCACGTCCGATCTCTGGAAGGAGTACCAGAGCTGGCGGGGCGGCCCGGAGGAGAAGAAGGCGCTGGAATCGGGCCTGATCGGCTCGCCCGAGACGATCCGCCGGAAGCTGCGCCAGTTCCAGCAGAGCCGGGTCGACCAGGTGATCCTGCTGAACCAGGCCGGCAAGACCAGCCACCAGGACATCTGCGAATCGCTCGACCTCTTCGCCCGGGAAGTGATGCCCGAGTTCCACGCCGCCGAAGCCGAGCACGCCGACTGGAAGCGCAAGGTCCTGGCGCGCGAGATCGTGCTCGAGGATCTGGATGTCGCCAAGTACGACATCTACAGCCACCAGAACGAGCACATCGTCCGCCTCACGCCCGAGCAGCTCAAGCAGAAGATGGCCGAGAAGGAAGCGAAAAGAGCATGAGTCTTGCCGGACCGCGGGCCTCCAGGCCCGCTCAAGATCATGATGCGGGCCTGGAGGCCCGCGGTCCGGCTTGATTCCAGTCCTGATCGCGGGCGGCGGGCCGGTCGGCATGACCTTGGCCCGCACGCTCTCCTCGTTCGGCGTGCGCTGCCTGCTGGTCGAGCGCAATCCCACGACCACGCGGCACCCGAAGATGGACATCACCAACGGCCGCTCGATGGAGCTGTTCCGCCGCCTCGGCCTGGCCGACAAGCTGCGCGCCGTTGCCGTGCCGGAGGAGAACAACTTCGACATCTCCTGGATCACCTCGCTGGCGCGGGATCGGGGCGGCCGCGAGCTCCATCGCTTCCGCTATCCCAGCGTCGTCGAGAAACGCGCCGAGATCCGCGCCCGCAACGACGGCAGCCAGCCGCGCGAGCCCGCCATGCGGGTGAGCCAGGTCGCGATCGAGCCGGTGCTGCGCGACGCAATACTGAACGACCCTCTGGTCGACGCGCGCTGGGGCACGGCCTTCGAGGATTTCCAGCAGGACGAGACGGGCGTCACCGCGACCTTGCGCAGCATGGCGACCGGCGCGACCGAAACGGTGCGCTGCGATTTCCTCGCCGGCTGCGATGGCGGCTCCAGCCTTGTGCGCGAGAGGCTCGGCATCGGACTCGACGGCCGCGCCGCCGTGGCGCACCGCTACATGATCCATTTCCGCTCCGACGCGCGCGACGTCCTGCAGGCCTTCGGCGTCGCCTGGCACTACCAGACCGACAAGGGCACCCTGATCGCCCAGGACGACACGGACACCTGGACCCTGCAGACGCGGCCGCCGGCCGGAGCAGATCCCGCGGCGATCGATCCCGACCCGATCCTCGACGCCTGGGTGGGCCGCCCCTTCGCGCGCGAGATCCTGGTCGCCAATCCCTGGTTCACGCACCTGCTGCTGGCCGAGCGCTATCAGGCCGGCCGCGTCTTCCTCGCCGGCGACGCCGCGCACCAATACATCCCGACCGGCGGCTACGGCATGAACACCGGCATCGGCGATGCCGTCGATCTCGGCTGGAAGCTGGCGGCGACGCTGAGGGGTTTCGCCGGGCCGGGCCTGCTCGCCTCCTACGAGCGCGAACGGCGGCCGGTCGGCTATCGCAATCGTCTGGCCTCCGAGCGCCACACCGGCGTGCGCCTGAAGATCGCCGAGCTCTACCAGAGCGAACGCGATCCCGAGGCCCTGGCGCGCGGCATCGCGGCCCTGGGCAACGCCGAGAACGAGAGCTGGGGCGTCGAGTTCGGCTATCGCTACGACGGCGTTTCAGGCGATCCCGTGCTCTACCAGCCGACGACGGCGCCCGGCGCGCGCCTGCCCAGCACCTTCCTGGCGGACGGCGCGGCGCTCTACGACCGGCTCGGCCCCTGGTTCACCCTGCTGCGCTTCGGCGACGCCGATCCCTCGCCATTGATCGATACCGCGCCGGTGCCGCTCGAAACCGTGATCGTCGACGATCCGTCGATCGCACCGATCTACGAGGCCAAGCTCGTCCTGGTCCGCCCTGACACCCACGTCGCCTGGCGCGGCAACGCCTGCGCCGACGGCCGCGCCGTGTGGCGGAAGGTGCTCAAACCCGTCATGACGAGGTAGCATGAAAATCGCCATCATCGGCGGCGGCATCGGCGGCCTGTCGGCCGCTTTGCACCTCTTGAAGGCCGGGCTCGACGTCCATGTCTACGAGCAGTCGCCGCGCATTGGCGAGATCGGCGCCGGCATCCAGATCAGCCCCAACGCCTCGCGCCTGCTGATCCGCCTCGGCCTCAAGCCGGCCCTGGATGCGGCCGGTGTGCGGCCGCTTGCCGTCCATCAGCGGCGCTGGGACGATGGCCGCACGCTACAGCGCGCGCCCGTTGGGCTGGAGGTCGAGGCGACGTTCGGCGCGCCCTACTATCACCTCCACCGCGGCGACCTTGCCGAGCTTTTGGGCGGCGCTGTGCCCGCTGCGCGGCTGCATGTAGGCCACAGGCTCGTCGGCCTGGAGCAGCGGGGCGAGCGCGTCGTTGCGCGCTTCGAGAACGGAGGGTCGGCCGAATCGGATCTTCTGGTCGGCGCCGACGGCATCCACTCCCGCGTGCGCCATCTCACCTTCGGGCCGGAGAAGCCGCGCTTCACCGGCTGCGTCGCCTGGCGCGGGCTGGTGCCGGCCGAGCGCATCAACCATCTCGGCATTGAAGTGGCCTCGCACAACTGGATGGGGCCGGACGGCCATGTCGTGCACTACTGGGTCGCGGCCGGGCGGATGATGAACGTGGTGTGCGTCGTCGAGCACGGCACCTGGACGTCGGAATCGTGGACCGACAAGGGCGACGTGGCCGAGGTGCTGGCGCGCTACGACGGCTGGCACCCGATCGTGCGCGGCCTGATACAAGCCTTTCCCGAGACCTTCATCTGGGCGCTGCACGACCGCCTGCCGCTGCCGCGCTGGAGCGACGGCCGGGTCACGCTGCTGGGCGACGCCTGCCATCCCATGCTGCCCATGATGGCGCAGGGCGCGGCGCAATCGATCGAGGACGGCGCGACTCTGGCTGCGCTGCTGACGGCAATGCCCGGCGACGTGCCGGGCGCGCTGGCGCGCTACGAGGCGCTGCGCAAGCCCCGCGCTACGCGCCTGCAGGAGGCGAGCGCTGCCAACCGCACGCGCTTCCACCTGCATGACGGCCCCGAGCAGCAGAAGCGCGACGAAGCGATGGCAATATCAGGTGACCGTTCCATCGCGAATATCGGCTGGCTCTACATGCACGACGCGGCGGTGGTGGCTTCGGTTTGCTGACCTGATCTTTCTTAGCCCGACATGCTACGTTGTTCAGCCTTCCCACGGAGCCGTCCGGGCAACGTCGCCTCAGCGTAACGGGAGTGCGTCATGCTTCGAGTAACCTTGTACGCCGCTCTCGCGGCGTCGCTCCTGTCGACTTCCGCCGCCGCCCAGTCAGCGACCCGGGAGAAAGTGCTCGCGGCGCTGCCCGGGCTGAAGGCGCTCGCCGAGCAGACCGTCGCCAAGGGCGAGGTGCCTGGTCTCTCGATCGCCGTCGTCCATCGTGACCAAGTAGTCTATCTCGCGGGCTTCGGCGTCCGCCAGACCGGCGGGGCCGACAAGGTCGACGCCGACACGGTGTTTCAGCTCGCCTCGCTCTCCAAGCCGCTGGCCGCGACCGTGGTCGCCGCGCTGGTGGGCGACGGTCCCGTGTCGTGGGACTCCCGCATCAGCGACATCGATCCGGGCTTTGCCTTGCACGATCCCTATCCCACGGCGGAGGTCACGATCCGCGACCTGTTCGCCCATCGCAGCGGCTTGTCGGGCAGCGTCGGCAACGACATCGAGGAGCTGGGCTATACCCAGGGCGAGATCCTGCACCGCCTGCGCCTGGCAAAGCCCGCCTACAGCTTCCGCGGCGGCTACGCCTACAGCAATTTCGGCCTCACCGAGGGCGCCCTCGCCGCGGCGCGTGTGTCGGGCAAGGATTGGCCGGAGGCCGCCGAGGAAAGGCTCTACAAGCCGCTCGGCATGGTCTCGACCAGCGCGCGCTACCGCGATTTCATCGCCCGTCCCAACCGCGCCGCGCTGCACGTCAGGATCGACGGCCAGTGGGCTGCCTTCACGCGACGCAACGCCGACGCGCAATCGCCGGCCGGCGGCGCAAGCTCCAGCGCGCGCGATCTTGCCCAGTGGCTCAGGCTTGAGCTCGCCAGGGGCAAGCTGGGCGACCGGCAGATCGTCGACGCCGCCGCCCTCGCCGAGACCCATATTCCGGTCAGCGTGAGCGGCGTCGATCGCGGCACCGGAGAAGTCAGGTTCTACGCGCTGGGTTGGGGTGTTGCCCATCGTTCGCATGGCGTCGAATGGAGCCATGCCGGCGCCTTCAGCGCGGGGGCCCGCACCGTCGCCGATCTTCTTCCGGACGAGCAGCTCGGTATCGTCGTGCTGAGCAACGCCTTTCCGACAGGCGTTCCCGAGGGGCTGGTGGCGTCGTTCCTGGACACGGTCTTCGACGGCAAGCCGGAGCGCGACTGGATCGCGCACTGGAACGAATTCTACGACACCAACCTCGGCACCGGGGCGCTCAAGCGCGCCATCGCCCCCTATGCCAATGCGCCCGCGATTAAAGGCGCGGCGCTGCCCTTGGCGGCCTACGCCGGAACCTATGCGAACGATTATGTGGGCGAGGCCAGGATCGAAGACACCGGTCCAGAGCTCGTCCTGCATCTCGGTCCGGCCGACCGCCGGCATTCGCTCCGGCACTTCAATCGCGACACCTTCCTCTACGCGCCCTTCGTCGAAACGCCGGGATGGCTGTCGTCGATCACCTTCACGATTGGGCCGGACGGCAAGGCGAGCGAGATCACGATCGATGACTTGAATGCCGACGGCCTTGGCACCCTGGCGCGCTCGGAGAAGCGGTAAGAACTTTCCTCCCCGGCGGAACTGGGAAGTCGATTGAGCAAAAACTTCTCGCCGATCGCGCGCTTGTTGGAGGAAGCGGACTTGCTCTGCCATTGTCCCTCCCGCTAGCATGGTGCTTCCCTTCATACCGTTGTCGCGGGCGATCTTTTGCCATGAGGAAAGCAATCTCCATCGGGCTATCGGTCATCGGCGTG
>JABCYT010000299.1 GCA_013290035.1 Alphaproteobacteria bacterium | reverse complement strand
TGGCGCCGCCGCTCGCCGATTCGGCGCATCAGGCCTTCTCCAAGCTCTTCGTCGAGACCGAGTACCTGGCCGGCGCCGGCGCCATCCTGGCGACGCGCCGCCGCCGCGAACCGGGTGAACCCGAGCTGTGGGCCGGCCATCTGGCGGTCGTCGAGGGCGGGGCGCTTGGCGAGGTCGAGATCGAAACCGACCGTGCCCGCTTCCTCGGTCGCGGCAACGACGTCGGCAACGCCGTTGCCGCGGTCGACGGGCTACGTCTGTCCAACACCGTCGGAACCGTGCTCGATCCGGTGTTCGCGCTGCGTCGGCGCCTGCGGGTTCCCGCGGGCGGCACAGCGCGGATCGCCTTCTGGACGGTGGTGGCGTCCTCGCGCGAGGCGCTGCTCGACGCGATCGACAAGCACCAGGACACCAATGCCTTCGAGCGGGCGGCCACGCTGGCCTGGACCCAGGCGCAGGTGCAGTTGCGCCATCTTGACATCGCGCCCGCCCAGGCGAGTCTCTATCAGCGCCTGGCGGGCTATGTGCTTTATGCCAATCCGTCGCTGCGCTCGTCGTCGGACACGATCCGGCGCGGCCTGGCCGGCCAGCATTTCCTGTGGGCGCAGGGCATCTCGGGCGACGCCCGGATCGTGCTGGTGCGTATCGACGAGATCGAGGATTCGGGCATCGTCCGCGAGTTGTTGCGCGCCCGCGAGTACTGGCGCCTCAAGGGGCTGGTGATCGATCTCGTGATCCTGAACGAGCGCGGCGCCTCTTATGTGCAGGACCTGCAGACCGCGCTGGAGACGCTGGTCCGCACCAGCCGGTCGCCGACGCATCTCGGATTCGAGAGCGAGGAGGGCGGCATCTTTGTCCTGCGCAGCGACTTGATCTCAGCCGAGACCCGCGCCCTGCTGCTCGCCGTCGCGCGGGTGGTTCTGCTGAGCCGGCGTGGCGGTCTGGCCGAGCAACTCAATCGCATTCAGACGCCACGTGGCGCCCTGCCGCCGGCCAGGCGCAAGCCCACAACCGACGTCAGCTCCCCGGAAAATCCGCCGCCCGTCTCGGCCCTGGCGGCCCTGCAGTTCTTCAACGGACTTGGCGGCTTCTCGCCCAATGGTCGCGAGTACGTGACGGTGCTCGGACCGGGCCAGTCGACGCCTGCGCCGTGGATCAATGTCGTCTCCAACCCCTCGTTCGGCTTCCAGGTGGCAGCCGAGGGCGGCGGCTATACCTGGTCGCAGAACAGCCGCGACAACCAGCTCACTCCCTGGTCGAACGATCCGGTCAGCGACCGGCCCGGCGAGGTCCTTTACGTGCGCGATCTCGACAGCGGCACTCTGTGGACGCCAACGGCGCTGCCGATCCGCCACGAATCCGCGCCGTACATCGTCCGTCATGGCTACGGATACAGCCGGTTCGAGGTCGTGGCGTACGGCATCGCGCTTGAACTGCTCCAATACGTGCCGCTCTCGGATCCCATCAAGATCTCGCGGCTCACCATCCGCAACCTGTCCGGGCGTCCGCGGCGGCTGTCGGTCACGGCCTACGTCGAATGGGTCCTCGGCCTGTCGCGCGGTGCAGCGGCGCCGACGATCGTCACCGAGCTCGACGCAGCGACTGACGCGATCTTCGCGCGCAATCCCTGGAACATGCAGCATGGCACGCAGGTGGCCTTCGCCGACCTGGGTGGCCGCCAGGCCTCGTGGACCGCCGATCGCAGCGAGTTTGTCGGGCGCAATTGCACGACCGACAATCCTGCGGCGCTCAGCGCCGGCATTCCGCTGTCGCAACGGGTCGGCGCCGGCCTCGATCCGTGCGCCGCCCTGCAGACGACGATCGACCTCGACCGCGACGGCGCGACCGAGATCGTCTTCTTCCTGGGGCAGGCCGACGATGCTGCCGCGTCGCGGGCGCTGATCGAGCGCTATCGCGCCGCCGATCTCGACGCTGTCCGTCGCGAGGTCGTCGACTACTGGGAGGAAACGCTGGGCGCGGTGCAGGTGAAGACGCCGGATCGAACCATGGACATCCTGCTGAACGGCTGGCTGCTCTACCAGACGCTCGCCTGCCGCTATTGGGCACGTTCGGCCTTCTATCAGGCAAGCGGCGCCTACGGCTTCCGCGACCAGCTTCAGGACGTCATGGCACTCACTGTCGCCCGGCCCGAGATGACCCGGGATCACATCCTGCGCGCGGCCGGGCGGCAGTTCGTCCAGGGCGATTTCCAGCATTGGTGGTTTCCGCCGGCCGGCCAGGGCGTTCGCACGCGCATTTCCGACGACCGGGCATGGCTCGCCACGGTCGCGGCGCACTATGTCGAGGCCACCGGCGATTCGGCCATCTTCGACGAGCGAGTGTCGTTCATCGACGGCCCGGCCCTCAAACCCGCCGACCACGACCTCTATTTCAAACCGAATCATTCAGATGAAACGGCGTCGCTGTTCGAGCACTGCGCCCGCGGCCTCGATCTCGCGCTCGCCATCGGCGCGCACGGCTTACCATTGATGGGGTCGGGTGATTGGAACGACGGCATGAACCGCGTCGGCGAGGCGGGCAAGGGCGAGAGCGTCTGGCTGGGCTGGTTCCTGCATGCAGCGCTCACCGCCTTCATCCCGATCGCCGCGTCGCGCAAAGAGTCGGCACGGGCACGAACTTGGAAAGCGCATGCCGATGCGTTGCGCGTCGCCCTCGATAGCGCGGGCTGGGACGGGGAGTGGTATCGCCGCGGCTACTACGACGATGGCACGCCGCTCGGATCGTCGTCGAGCGACGAATGCCGGATCGATTCCATCGCGCAGTCCTGGGCGGCATTGTCCGGTGCGGGCGATCCGGCGCGCAGGGTCCAGGCGATGGCGGCGCTCGACCACCAGCTCGTGCATCGCGGCGACCGTCTCGTGCTGCTGTTCACGCCGCCATTCGACAAGACGCCGCTCGATCCCGGTTACATCAAGGGCTATCCGCCGGGCATTCGCGAGAATGGCGGCCAGTACACCCATGGTGCCGCCTGGTCGATCATGGGCTTCGCGGCACTCGGCCAGGGCGACAAGGCAGCCGAGCTGTTCTCGATGATCAATCCCATCAATCACACGGCGACGCGCGCTGGCGTGCTGCGGTACAAGGTCGAGCCGTATGTGTCGGCGGCGGATGTCTACTCGGTGCCGCCACATGCCGGGCGGGGCGGCTGGACCTGGTACACAGGCTCGGCCGGCTGGCTTTACCGGGCCGGCGTCGAATCGATCCTCGGCCTGCGCGTCCAGGCGGATTCATTGGTGATCGATCCGTGCATTCCGACCGCCTGGCCGGAATTCGGCATGACGCTGCGCTACCGCGGCGCCGTCTACGAAATCGCGGTTCATAATCCCGGAAATGTCAGCCGCGGCGTCGTGGCCGTCGAGTTCGACGGCGCATCCCAGACCGTTTCGGATGGCAAGGCGCACGTAAAACTCTGCGAGGATCGCGGCGTCCACGCGATCCTCGTCACCTTGGGGCCCGCATCCTTGCGCTAGGCTACTTGCGCTTGGCGGCAATCGCCTTGGCAGGGTTGGAGTTCGCCGAGGCGAAGGGCGAGGCGGAAACCACCACCTTTGCCTTGTTCTGCTTGGGCTTCTTCGTTTCGCGATTACTGCGACGATGCTTCTGCGACATGGGGATTCCTTTGGGCCGGGCGTACCGGATCGCGGGACATCCGCGGTCCCGACCACCCTAGGCGCATTCCGGCCAGCCGTCCCGATTTGTTTCCGATCCGGCAGCCGATTTACATTGGAATTCTATAAGTTGTATAGTTGATAGAAGAACAACTTATAATCGAAGTAGGTCGTAAAGAGCAGCGCGTGCGACCAAATCACGTCACGGTATTCATCCCCAAACGATGCAGCAGGCGCAATGCTAGTGTGAACTGGAAATGTCCGACGCCCTCTCAAACGCATCGAGCCTGCTGCACTCCGTCTTCGGCTTCAGCGACTTTCGGCCGGGCCAGGAGGAGATCGTGCGGGCCGTACTCGACGGCGAGAACGTATTGGCGGTGATGCCGACGGGTAGCGGCAAGTCGCTGTGCTATCAGCTCCCGGCCGTCGCCCGGCCGGGCCTGACGCTGGTGGTGTCGCCGCTGATCGCGCTGATGCGCGATCAGGTGCGCGCCCTCAGCGCCGCCGGCGTCGCCGCCGGGAGCTTGAACTCGAGCAACGAGCCCGCCGAGAATGCGCGCGTGCTCGCCCTGCTGCGCCGGCGCGAGCTGCGGCTGCTCTACCTCGCGCCCGAGCGGCTGGCGCGGCCCGACACGGTCGAGATGCTGGCGGAGAGCCACGTGACCTTGATGGCGATCGACGAGGCGCATTGCGTCTCGCAATGGGGCCACGACTTCCGGCCGGAGTATCTGGCGCTCGGCAATGTCGCGCGCCAGATCGGCGGCCGCCTGCAGACCCTGGCGCTGACGGCGACCGCCGATACGCCGACGCGCGGCGACATCGTCGACAAGCTGTTCCCGACGCCGCCGCGCGTCTTCATTAGAAGCTTCGACCGGCCGAACCTCAGGCTCGCCTTCAAGCCCAAGGAACGTTCGGCGCGCCAGGTGCTGGGCTTCGTGCGCGACCATGCCGGCGAAAGCGGCATCGTCTATTGCGCCTCGCGCCGCAAGGTCGAGGAACTGGCCTCCGCCCTCGCGGCGGCCGGCGTGCGGGCGCTGCCGTACCATGCCGGCCTCGACAAGGCGGTGCGCGACGCCAACCAGGATGCCTTCCAGCAGGAAGACGGCGTGGTGATGACGGCCACCGTCGCCTTCGGCATGGGCATCGACAAGCCCGACGTGCGCTTCGTCTGCCATGCCGACCTGCCGGCCAATGTCGAGGCCTATTACCAGGAGGTCGGCCGCGCCGGACGCGACGGGCTGCCGGCCGACACGCTGACCCTCTACAGCCTGGGCGACATGCAGCTTCGCCGCCTGCAAATCGAGCAGGGCGAGCAGCCGGACGAGCGCAAGCGCATCGAACGCCAGCGTCTCAGCGCGCTGCTGTCGCTGGCCGAGGCGCCGCGTTGCCGTCGCCAGACCCTGCTCGCCTATTTCGGCGAGGCGTCGGAGACCTGCGGCAACTGCGATCTCTGTCAGGAAGGCGTCGAGCGGTTCGACGGCACGATCGATGCGCAGAAGGCGATGTCGGCCATCCTGCGCACCGGCGAACGCTTCGGCATGGAGCACCTTGTCGCCCTCCTGCTGGGCGAACGCACGGAGAATGTGCTGAAATTCAACCACGATCGGCTGCCTACCTTCGGCGTCGGCGCGGACCGCAAGGCCGCCGAATGGCGCTCGATCTTCCGCCAGCTCTCGGCCATCGGCCTGATCGCCCAGGACCTGATGGAACACGGCCGCTGGTGGGTCACCGACGAAGGCTGGCGCGTG
>JABCYT010000298.1 GCA_013290035.1 Alphaproteobacteria bacterium | reverse complement strand
CATCTTTTCTTCCCTTCGCCGGCAAGACTGGCATGATCGGACCATGACCGCAAAACTCACGGAAGCCGCCAGGGGTATCTTCATCATCGCCGCCACCCCGTTCACTGACGAAGGTGCACTCGACCTGCAGAGCGTCGACACGCTGACCGATTTCTACCTGGGCTGCGGCGTCCATGGCTTCACCCTGCTCGGCATGATGGGGGAGGCGCACAAGCTCACGGCTGAAGAGTCGTTGTTGGTGGTGAACCGCGTGATCGGCCGAGCGCGGGACCGACAGGTGATCGTGGGCGTCAGTCATGCCGGGCTCGAGAATGTTCGTCGCCTTTCGCACGAGGTCATGGTCGCAGGCGCATCGGGCGTGATGGTTGCGCCGCCGGCGGGGCTCAAGGGCGATGACGGCGTCTACAATTACTATGCCCAGGTCTTCAAGGCGCTCGGCCCGGACATTCCGGTCGTCTACCAGGACTATCCGCAGGCCACGGGAGTCTATCTCGCACCGTCGGTGTTCGAGCGTCTGGTCGACGACTTCAAGCAGCTCGTGATGCTGAAGCACGAGGATGCGCCGGGCCTCGCCAAGCTGACGCGCGCGCGCGAGGGCGAGAAGAAGCCGGGACGGCGGCGGGTCTCGATCCTGGTCGGCAATGGCGGCCTTTACCTGCCGCAGGAGATGCGGCGCGGCGCCGACGGTGCGATGACGGGCTTCGCCTGGCCCGAGATGCTGGTGCAGGTCTTTGAGCTGTTCGCTGCCGGCAAGACGGAGGAGGCGGAGGATCTATTCGACATCTACCTGCCGCTGGTGCGCCACGAGCAGCAGCCGGCGGTCGGGCTGGCCTTGCGCAAGGAGGTGCTGTTCCGCCGCGGCGCCATCAGGAGCCCGCGGCAGCGTGCGCCGGGATCATCGCTCACGGCGACCGACCGCGTCGAGCTCGACGGGCTGATCCAGCGCCTCGAGCGCCGGCTCGCGGCCGCCGGTCGCGGCGCCAAGATTGCGGCGGAGTAGGGCGATGGCCGACTACGATTTGATCGTCCGCAACGCCAAAATCGTCACCGCCGAGCGCCAGAGCGAAGGCGACATCGCCGTCAAGGACGGCAAGGTGGCCGCCCTTGGCGCCGACGTGAAGGCAACCGCCACGCGCGAGATCGATGCGGCCGGCAAGTTCGTGCTGCCGGGCGGCGTCGACAGCCACTGCCACATCGAGCAAAAATCCGGCATGGGCGTGATGTGCGCCGACGATTTCTACACAGGCACGGTGTCGGCGGCGTTCGGCGGCACCACGACGGTGATCCCCTTTGCCGCGCAGCATCGCGGCATGTCGCTGCGCCAGGTGGTGAAGGACTACCACGCAGCCGCGACGCCCAAGGCGGTGATCGACTATGCCTTCCACCTGATCATCACCGATCCCAGCCCGCAGGCGCTGGGGCAGGAGCTGCCGGCGCTGATCAAGGACGGCTACACCTCGTTCAAGATCTACATGACCTACGATGCGATGAAGGTCAGCGACTACCAGATGCTCGACATCCTGGCGCTGGCCCGGCGCGACGGCGCGCTGGTCATGGTGCATGCCGAGAATCACGACATGATCACCTGGCTGGCGCACCATCTGGTCGACCAGGGCCATGTCGCGCCCAAGTTCCACGCCATCGCCCACGCGCGCGTGGCCGAAGCCGAGGCGACCAACCGGGCGATCTCGCTGGCCCGCCTGGTCGATGCGCCGCTGCTGATCGTGCACATGTCGGAGATCGAGGCGATCGAGACCCTGCGGCAGGCGCAGAAGAAGGGGCTGAAGATCTTCGGCGAGACCTGCCCGCAATATATCGCGCTTACCGCCGACGACATGGACAAGCCCGGCGTCGAGGGCGCCATGTGGTGCTGCAGCCCGCCGCCGCGCGATTCGGCGGCGCAGGAGGCGGTGTGGGCCGCATTGAAGGATGGCACGTTCCAGACCTTCTCGTCGGACCATGCGCCCTACCAGTTCAACGAGAAGGGCAAGATTCCCAAGGGCGACAAGACGACCTTCAAGGAGATGGCCAACGGCGTGCCCGGGCTGGAAGTGCGCCTGCCGCTGCTGTTCTCCGAGGGTGTGCAGAAGGGCCGCATCACCTTGCAGCAGTTCGTGGCGCTGACCTCGGCCAATCACGCCAAGCTCTACGGCCTGTACCCCAAGAAGGGCACGATCGCGGTCGGCTCCGACGCCGACTTCGCGATCTGGGATGCCGACAAGGACGTGACCATCCGCTGGAAGGATCTGCACGACAATGTCGGCTACTCGCCGTACGAGGGCCGCCAGATCAAGGGCTGGCCGGTCACCGTGGTGAGCCGCGGCCGGGTCGTGGTCGAGGACGGCAAACTCAATGCACAACGCGGCTCCGGCCAGTTCCTGCCGTGTGCCTCGCCCGATTCCGCCAAGCCGCAGGGCCAGACTGTGCCCGAATTGCAGGCAATGTCTCGCTTTGGAGCAAAGCCACTGTTCTGAAGGCCATCGAGCAGCAGTGTCCTAATCGGGAGGCTAGGACCACGAATGACAGATAATCCGCAAGTCCAAATCCGCCTCTTGATGTCCGCTGACGCGCGTCTGTACAGAGAGATCCGACTGGAAGCGCTTCAACTGTCTCCGGAAGCCTTCGGCAGCACATTCGAGCAAGAGCGCTCGCAATCGCTGGTTCACTTTGAAGATGCTCTGGCGAAGTCGGATGTATTTGGTGCATTCCGCGAAACGGATGATCTTGTCGGAGTGGCCGGCTACCGCACACAGGGCGGAGCAAAGCAGGCTCATAAAGGCTTGCTGTGGGGCATGTACGTTCGTCCCATTGCGCGCGGTACCGGCGTAGCCAAACACCTCGTCAAAGCGATTCTCAGTCATGCGCGCGAACGCGTCGAACTACTTCAATTGGCAGTCGTTAGCGAAAATGTAACCGCCCGGCGACTCTATCGCAAATTCGGTTTCGCCGAGTATGGACATGAAGTTCACGCCCTAAAGCAGGGTGGCCGCTACTACGACGAGGTGCTTATGGCCGTCGCGCTCGATCCAGCTTCAAATTAGGACACTACCCATCAAGCAGCCGACTTGACGTCCCGCACCGACGTGATCTTGCGCAACTCGGTGCCCATTTCGTCTTGCGCCCGTTCGAGATCGTACTGGGCTTGCATGCCCATCCAGAATGCAGGGGTGGTTCCAAAATACCGACCGAGCCTCAGTGCCGTGTCGGCAGTTACAGCGGTTTGCTCATTGGCCAGCCGCTCGATACGCGTACGCGGCACGCCGACTGCGCGCGCGACAGCGTAAGGCGAAAGGTTCATGGGGCGGAGGAATTCCTCTCGTAGAACTTCGCCAGGATGCACAGGAGGGAGCTTCTTTGCCATAAGACCTGCTCTTCAATAGTAGTCGACAGTCTCGACCTGTTCGGCGCCTTCAGGCGGCGCTGCGAGATCACCCAAGACGGTGGCGTTGTTAAGTTGAACCAACTTGCGGCGCGCGACCTTGGCAATATTTGTCGGAAACCTCTTCGGAACGCGTCGTTGACTATGTATCATGAAATGATACGAAAGGCAAAATATGAGGCATCCGAAGTCTGCTATGGTGCGACTTTGGAAGAGGAGTTGCCGCCGTGTCCCGTCGTCTGAAAGTCGCCGCCGCCCAGCTCGGCGCCATCCATCGCGCCGACAGCCGCCAGAGCGTGGTCAAGCGGCTGGTCGAGATGCTGAAGGAGGCCGATTCGCGCGGCTCCAAGTTCGTAGTGTTTCCCGAGCTGGCGCTCACCACCTTCTTTCCGCGCTGGTGGATGGAGGACCAGGGCGAGGTCGACAAGTATTTCGAGGCGCAGATGCCGAGCCCCGAAACCTTGCCGTTGTTCGAGCTGGCGCGCTCCAAGGGCATCGGCTTCTACCTGGGCTATGCCGAGCTCACCGAGGAGGAGGGCCGGGCCGGCCGCTTCAATACCTCGATCCTGGTCGGGCCCGACGGCCGGATCGTCGGCAAGTACCGCAAGGTCCATCTGCCGGGCCACGCCGAGCACCGGCCGGAAGCGCCCTACCAGCACCTCGAGAAGAAGTACTTCGAGGTCGGCAATCTCGGCTTCAACGTCTGGAAGATGTTCAAGGACGACTTCATCGTCGGCCAGTGCATCTGCAACGACCGGCGCTGGCCCGAGACGTTCCGCGTCATGGGGCTGAAGGGCGCCGAGATGGTGGTGCTGGGCTACAACACGCCGACCGACAATGTCTACGCGCCGAAAGAGCCGCCCTACCTGCGGGTGTTTCATCACAACCTCTCCATCCAGGCGGCCGCCTACCAGAACGGCATCTGGGTCGTGGCGACGGCCAAGGCGGGCAAGGAAGACGGTTTCAGCCTGCACGGCGGCTCGGCCATCGTGGCGCCGACCGGCGAGATCGTGACCAAGACGACGACCGAGGAGGACGAGGTCATCTCCTACGACTGCGACATGGCGCTGGGCGAGTACATCCGCAACACCACCTTCAACTTCGCCAAGCACCGGCGGCCCGAGCACTACAAGCTGATCACCGAACGGACCGGCGTGAAGGTCGAACCGGCAAATTAGGGCTGGGGGCGCGCCACTCCAGTGGCGCGTCTTCAGGCGTCAAAGCAATGATCCGCGCCACTGGAGTGGCGCGCCCCCAGCAAAGAGGATTTTTGATGCAATACGCCGTCTCCGACGTGAACCATCACGACCGCTACAAGATCCTGACGGCTTTCGTGCTGCCGCGCCCCATCGCCTGGGTGACGAGCCTGGGGCCGACCGGCACGGTCAACGCGGCGCCCTTCAGCTTCTTCAACGTCTTCGCCGAGGATCCGCCGCTCGTCATGTTCGCCGTCAACAAGCGGCCGGACGGGCGCCTCAAGGATACCTGGCTGAATATCAAGCGGACGGGCGAGTTCGTGGTCAACCTCACCGACGAGCCGCTGGCGCGCGCCATGCACGAGACGAGTGGCGATTTCCCGCCCGACATTGGCGAGCCGGACTATCTTGGTCTCAGGCTGGCGCCCTCGGTCGACATCAAGCCACCGCGCCTGGCCGACGCGCCGTGGTCGATGGAGTGCAGGACCTGGCAGGTGCTGAACGTCAAGGACGACCGCCAGCTCGTGATCGGCGAGGGCCTGCGCTTCCACATCCGCGACGAGCTGTGGGACGCCAAGGCGATGCGAGTGCATATGGAGAAGTACCATCCGGTCGGCCGCATGTTCGCCGACCGCTACTGCCGCACTGATGACAGAATTGTCTTCCCTGCTGCCGAGGGGCCGAGGAAGTCCGCGGCGGCGGACTGAGCGTCAGCGCGAGCGCCAGGACCGAGGCCCCGGGAGCGAGGCTTCGAGGAATGGCTGAGTATCCTTCCGAGATCGTGGCCCGGCCGGCCGGCCGGGGCTGGTCG
>JABCYT010000297.1 GCA_013290035.1 Alphaproteobacteria bacterium | reverse complement strand
CGCTCATCTCGAAGCTGCCGTTCGCCGACTTCGACAAGCTCTCAGGCCTGCAGCTGGCCGCCCGCAACAAGGCTGATCTGGATGCCGACCGCTCGGCCAACATGCTGCACGCGCTCACGCTGGCCAAGGACTACGCGCTGGCGCCGGCCGGCATCAAGATTCCCGACAAGAACACCTCGCCGAGTTCCGACATCGCCACGAACTTCAACGCCTACACCGGGGCGCTGACGCAGGGCATCGACGACTTCCACACCCAGAACAAGCGCCTGCCCAACGATCAGGAGATCATCGGCATCGCCAAGGGCCTGACGACCACCGTACAGGTACCTGGACGCTTCTGGGGTACCAACGGCACGCCGGCCTTCAAGATCACGCCCGACACGGTGGGCAGTGCCCAGGTATCTGTGCCGCCCACGTTCCGCACCGGCATCGCCTCGGCCATCAAGGCCCGCAGCGGCAAGGACGCGACCGAGCAGCAGATTCAGACGGCGTACCTCCTGCACCTGAACCCTTCGCTGGCGGGGCACTGATATGCCGGGCGAAATCGACTTCGACTCGCTCGCCGCGCAGGCCACCGCGCCGGCAGCACCGCCGCCGGCGGCCGACAGCGCGAACTACGACGCGATGGCCGGCCAGGTGCTGGACATGCAGGCGGCAGCCGACCGCGCCCGCGCACAGAAGAACCTGGCGCTGGCCCAGGGAAGCAACCCGGACGCGGAGGCCAAGGCGCTGGCAGCCTCGAAGACGCTGGGCATCCCGCAGCCGGCGGCGTCCGCCAACCTGCAGGACGCAACGCAGTCCGCGCAGCAGGCTCAGAACAACCAGACGCTTGCCGCAGCGCCAGGCCTGTCCGCCTTCATCGGCTCGAACCCGCTGGCCGCGCGCCTGGCGCAGGACGACTTCGACAAGCTCGGCACGCTGGACCGTCTGTGGACCGCTCTGAAGACCGGCGAGCAGACCGCCGTCGACTCCAACACGCTGGGGCGCCTGGGCAACGACAAGCAGGTAGCCATGGCGCTCGGCATGGCGTCGCCCGAAACCGACCAAGCGATCGACACCGTGAGCGGGCGCATCGCCGCTACGCCGCGCCTGAGCGGTGGTCTGGGCACCGTGCAGAGCTTCACCGGCTTCATCGCCGGACTGCTGAACAATGCGCTGGTGGGCGGCACGGCGGGTGCTGCTGGCGGCGCGCTTGTCGGCGGTATTGCCGGCGCACCCGTAGGCGGTGTGGGCGCCATCCCCGGCGCGATCGCAGGCGCGGTCGCCGGCGCTTTCACGGGCTTCAACCTCGACATGGCCAGCGTCGCCGCCGGCAACGCGTACCTGAAGATGGGCCAGATGCGCGGCGCTGACGGCCAGCCGCTGTCGGAAGCCGGCAAGCAGTTCGGCGCCATCTTCACCGGCGCGACCACCTACGCGCTGGGCTCCTACGGCGGCGCGATCGAGAGCAAGCTGCTGGGCGCCGGCGGCGCCGAGAAGATCGCACAGCAGGCCGTGGAGCAGGCTGTCACCACGCCGACATTCGCGCGGGCCGCGGCGTCGTTCGCCGGCAGCACCGCCAAGGGCGCGGCCGCCGGCGCCGGCTTCATGACGGCCATGGAGGCCTCCAACATCGTGGGCGAGCAGATCGCCAAGGCGCTGTCGTCAGGCGACTTCGGGACCGACCCGCAGGAGATCGTCAACCGCCTGTCGGACGCCGCGCTCAACGGCGCCATGATGGTCGGCGCTCTCCACGCCACGATGGGCGGTATCGGCCTGTACGGCGACTTCCGCGCGGCGTCGCGCGCCGAGACGCAGACCACGATGTTCAAGAACATCCTCGACGGCTCGGCCACCTCGAAGCTGCGCGAGCGCGACCTGGACACGTTTCAGCAGTTCCTGCAGGCCCAGACCGACGGCTCGCCGGTGGAAAACCTGCACATCCCGGCCGCCAAGATCCGCGAGCTGTACCAGGGCGCGGCCGTCGACCCCGCAACGCTCGAGGCCGGCAAGGACCCGCTCTTCGGGTTCGTGCCCGACATGGCCAAGCAGCTGGCCGACGCGCAGGCCAACGGCGGCGACGTCGTCATCTCCACGGCGGATTTCGTCGCGCACCTGGCTGGCTCGCCCATCGCCGAGAAGCTGCTGCCCGACATCCGCGTGGGCGCCGACGCGATGAGCCTGAACGAGGCCCGGCAGTTCCAGGCCGAGTACCAGCAGCGCATAAAGCAGGCGGTCGACGACGCTGCGGGAACGACCAAGGAACCCGACAGCGCCCAGCAGATCGCCGACGACGTGCGCCAGCGCGCGATCGCAGCCGGCCGGCCCGAGGCCGAGGCCAGCCGCTACGGCCAGATCTTCGCGGCCCGGTATGTCGCACGCGCTGAGCGTCGCGGCCTGGGCGAGGACCCGGCGACGCTGTACAAGACCGAGGGCGTCCAGATCGGCGACGGCGGCGCCAGCCCCGAGGCGCGTGGCGGCCGCGAGCTCAATCAGGAAGCGGCGCCCGAGCAGCACGTGGGCAGCACGCTCATGGAGCTGGGCAAGCACGACGGCCTGTTCCAGTACCCGAAGTCGTCGGCCAAGGACCTGGAGTCGATCGCCAAGGACAAGGATCCAGGCATCAAGGTCGAGCGCGAGACCATCACGCAGATGGACGGCGCCGAGAAGGCGACCGGCCACTACCGCGTCACGCTGCCCGGCGGCCGCAAGGCAACGATCCAGGAGAAGGACGACAAGGTCTGGATCAACGCCGCGGGCGTGGGCGAGGGCAAGGGCGGCTCGCTGCTGTACGACCTGGCGGCCAACTACGCGCACTCCAACGGCCTAAAGTTCATCGGAGACCCGGATGGCCTGTCGGACACCGGGATGCGCCGGCGCCTGGAGAACATGCTCTCCAGCGCCGTGAAATATGGCACGACCGAGCACCTGGAGCCGCACGCGCGCCAGCTCGATGGCAACACCGACCTTGGCTTGCCGCCCCTGAAGTGGGAAGATGGTGCCCACGCGGAGAACATCAGGTCGATGGTCCGCGCCCAGGTCGCCACCAATGAGCACGCCAACCCACTCGCCAGCAGCCTCGAATATGACGCCCGCGCAGATGCTTTCCGCGATGCGAGCGGGAACGCCGTTGAGGGCGCTCCTGGAGTCCTCGAAGACCTTGCAGGCCTTGAAAGAGGAACGGCTGGCCCGGGTGCAGGCGGCCAAGCCACTCTTCGCCGAACGGCTCTGTTCCGTGCCCTTCTACGCAGCGCGGATGAACGACGAGCGCTTCTGGAGCGCCTACGTGGGGAGCCGGGCCGTGCTGGCGGCGCAGATGGTGGCAGCCTCGAACGGAGCTTCTACCAGGCCGTAGGCGACGACCGCCGCGGCTCGATCCGCTTCGATGACGCGCACGCCGTCATCAACCTCTTCGAGAAGGCCGACAGCTCCACGCTGATCCACGAGGCCGGCCATGCGTGGCTGGAGGAGCTCGCCACCGACGCCGGCGCCGAGACAGCGCCCGGGCAACTGCGCGACGACATGGCCACCGTGCGCGCGTGGCTGGGCAACGACGGCGGTGAGTTCACGACCGACCAGCACGAGCAGTTCGCGCGCGCCGCCGAGGCCTACCTGATGGAGGGCAAGGCCCCGAGCCGCGCGCTGGCCCGGGTCTTCAGCCGCTTCAAGCAGTGGCTCACGAAGATCTACCGCACCGTCGCGGCGCTCGATACGCCCATCAGTGACGACATCCGCGGGGTGTTCGACCGGCTGCTGGCCACCGACGCTGAACTAGAAGAGGCCCGGAAGTCGACGGGGCTCGAGCCGAACTTCAAGGATCGCGCAGAGGCCGGCATGACGGAGGCCGAGTGGGAGGCCTACACGCGCTCGATCGACAAGGCGAAGCAGCAGGCCGAGTCGGCCATGCTGGACAAGATGATGGCTGTCGTCAGGCGCCAGCGCACGAAGGAGTTCCAGGAAGAGCGCAACCGAATGGCCGACGACGTCGCGCGGATGGTCGATGCGCGGCCGGACATGCGCGCGCTGAAGTTGCTGCGCACCGGCAAGATGCCAGACGGCTCCGAAGTCCGCGTGCGCCTGAACACCGATCTCATCCGGGAGACCTATGGCAAGGACGGCTTCGACGCGCTTCCCAAGGGCCTGACCGCCCAGGACGGCGTGTCGCCCGACGCGGTTAACGAGATGCTGGGCGGCTTCGACTCCGGCGACGAGCTGGTCCGGGCGCTGCAGTCGCTCGAGGGCCAGCAGCGCGAGCTGCGCCAGGCCGAAGGCGAAAAGCGCGGCATCCGCCAATACCTGATCGACCAGGAGACTGACGCGCGGATGGCCGAGCGCAAGGGCGAGCTCAACGACGAGGCCTCGATCAAGGACGAGGCACAGGCAGCGCTGCACGGCGCCGGCCAGCTGGAGTTGCTCGCCAACGAGATGCGCTACCTCCGCCGACGTGTCGCCCAGGAGGTGAAGGTGCGCAGCGCGGCCGTGGAGGGAGCGGCCGAAGAACGCGCTGACCTGAAGCAGAAGCTTGGCGACCAGAAGATGACGGCGCGCTGGAACCAGGCGGAAGAGAACACGACCCGCGCGGCGATGCGCGACGCCGTCGCGGTCACGCGCCCGATGCTCGAGGCGATGCGGCAGCAGGTCGACGAGATCCTGTCTCGGAAGGCCACCGACGAACTCGACGGATTCAACCGGTACCTCCGCGACGAACGCAAGGCCGCACGCGAGGTGCAAGAGGCCATTCTTTCCAAGGACTGGAAAGCGGCAGCCGAGGCGAAACAGCGCCAGATCATCTCGCACATGCTCTACCGGAGCGCGCGCGACGCTTCCTTCGAAGTCGACCAGGGACTGAGGACGTTCAAGCGCATGGCGTCGCTGCGTTCGTTCAAGACGATCGACGGCAAGTACGTCGACCAGATCCAGGACCTCCTGGGCCGCTTCGGGTTCGACAGCCGCCGCGGCGACGAGCTCCAGCGCACCAAGTCGATGACGCTGGAGAAGTTCGTCGAGACCCGCTACGAGGACCACGGCATCGAGTTGGCGGTCGATCCCGCGCTCTTCGCGATGCCCGGCAAGCCTGTGGGTCAGCTGACGCTGGCCGAGTTCCGCGCGTTGCGCGAGGCGGTCGACTCCATGCGCGAGATGGGCGAGGGCGAGAAGATCATCGTCATCGACAACCAGAAGCTGAACTTCGAAGAGGTGCGCGACGAAATGGTGGCGGCGATCCGCGACCTCGGTGACCGAATGAAGTCGGACTACTACGACCCAGCCGACGCTGGCAAGCTGGCCGCCGCGAGGGAGGCCATCTTCCACACGATGCGCGGCATCGACGCGTCCCTGACGAAGCCAGAGGCCCTGTTCGACGAGATCGACAAGGGCGACCCCCTGGGCATCATGAACCGGGCCGTGTAC
>JABCYT010000296.1 GCA_013290035.1 Alphaproteobacteria bacterium | reverse complement strand
GCTCGCCTTCCTGGTCTCCGGCGGCGTCGGCATCCTGATCGAACGCAGCATCATCCGCTTCCTCTACGGCCGGCCGCTCGACACCCTGCTGGCCACCTGGGGCCTGTCGCTGGTGCTGCAGCAGGCCGTGCGTTCGATCTTCGGGCCGTCCAATCGCGAGGTCGGCTCGCCGTCATGGATGTCGGGAACCTTCCAGCTTGGCCAGCTCAACATCACCTACGGGCGCTTGTGGATCGTCGTGTTCGCTCTGGTGGTGTTCGCCGCCCTGATCCTGCTGCTGCGCAAGACGCCGCTCGGCCTCTACATGCGCGCCGTCACCCAGAACCGGCCGATGGCCTCGGCCATGGGCATCCGCACGCCCAGGGTCGATGCGCTCACCTTCGGTTTGGGCTCGGGCATTGCCGGCCTCGCCGGCGTGGCGCTGAGCCAGATCGACAATGTCAGCCCCAATCTCGGCCAGGGCTACATCATCGACTCCTTCATGGTCGTGGTGTTCGGCGGCGTCGGCAACCTGTTCGGCACGCTGGTCGGTGCGACGGCGCTCGGCATCGTCAACAAGTTCCTCGAACCCTATGCCGGCGCGGTGCTGGGCAAGATCCTGGTGCTGGTGTTCATCATCCTGTTCATCCAGCGCCGCCCGCGCGGCCTGTTCGCGCTGAAGGGCCGTTCCGTCGAATGAGGGCGGTCGAATGATCACGCGCTTCCTGTGGCAGGGCATGGGCCGCAACCTGCGCCTCTTCGTGCTCCTGGTGCTGGCGATCGGCATCGTGCTGCCGCTGCTCAACCTGCTCATGCCGCCTGCCAGCGCGTTCTACGTGCCGGCCTGGGTGCTGCAGCTGATCGGCAAGTATCTCTGCTACGCCTCGCTGGCGCTCGCGGTCGACCTCGTGTGGGGTTACTGCGGCATTCTCACCTTGGGCCACGCCGCCTTCTTCGCGCTGGGCGGCTATTGCATGGGCATGTACTTGATGCGCCAGATCGGCAGCCGCGGCGTCTACGGCAATCCGATCCTGCCCGACTTCATGGTGTTCCTGAACTACAAGGAGCTGCCCTGGTTCTGGCACGGCTTCGACCAGTTCTGGTTCGCCGCCATCATGGTCGTCCTCGTGCCCAGCCTGCTGGCGCTGGCGCTGGGCTGGTTCGCCTTCCGCAGCCGCGTCACCGGCGTTTATCTCTCGATCATCACCCAGGCGATGACCTTCGCCCTGCTGCTGGCCTTCTTCCGCAACGACATGGGCCTGGGCGGCAACAACGGCATGACCGACTTCAAGGACATACTGGGCTTCTCCGTGCAGGCCGACGGCACGCGCGCCGTGCTGTGCTTTGCCTCGGCCCTGGTGCTGGCGATCTTCCTGGTGATCTCAGGCGCCGTCGTCGGCTCGCGCTTCGGCAAGGCGCTGACCGCGGTGCGCGACGCCGAAAGCCGCATGCGCTTCCTGGGCTATCGCGTCGAGGGCTACAAGCTCTTTGTCTTCGTGCTGTCGGCGGCCATGGCGGGCGTCGCGGGCGCGCTCTACGTGCCGCAGGTCGGCATCATCAATCCCAGCGAGTTCTCGCCCGGCAACTCGATCGAGGCGGTGCTGTGGGTCGCCGTCGGTGGCCGCGGCACCCTGATCGGCCCGGTGATCGGCGCCTTCCTCGTCAACTTCGGCAAGACCTGGTTGACCGGCGCCTTGCCCGAGGTCTGGCTGTTCGCGCTGGGCGCCATGTTCATCGCCGTCACGCTGTTCCTGCCCAAGGGC
This sequence comes from Alphaproteobacteria bacterium, assembly GCA_013290035.1. Lineage (GTDB taxonomy): Bacteria > Pseudomonadota > Alphaproteobacteria > Reyranellales > Reyranellaceae > Reyranella. The sequence continues at coordinate 3,651 of JABCYT010000296.1, read as the reverse complement.
GTCGTCGGCCTGTGGTCGCAGGTCCGCACGCGCGGCGCCACGCGCAAGGCGAGGGCGCCGGCATGAGGACACGGGCATGAGCATGACCGAGCAACGCAGCACCTCGGCGCTGCTCTATCTCAGCGGCGTCACCGTCTCATTCGACGGCTTCAAGGCGCTGAACAACCTCTCGCTGCTGGTCGAGCCGGGCGAGATGCGCGCCATCATCGGCCCCAACGGCGCCGGCAAGACCACCATGATGGACGTCGTCACCGGCAAGACGCGGCCCGACGAGGGCGAGGTGGTGTTCGACGGCCGGGCCGACCTCACCAAGCTCGACGAGGCCGATATCGCCACCTTGGGCATCGGGCGCAAGTTCCAGAAGCCCACCGTGTTCGAGAACCACACGGTGCGCGACAACCTCCTGCTGGCGCTGGCCGGCCTGCGCAGCTGGTACCGCCTGCTGCTGGCGACGCCGACCAAGGCCGAGAACGACCGGTTGAACGAGATCCTGTCGATCATCCGCATGGAGCCGCAACAGCACATGCTGGGGGCGCGCCTCAGCCACGGCCAGAAGCAGTGGCTGGAAATCGGCATGCTGCTCGCCCAGGATCCCAAGCTCCTGCTGGTCGACGAGCCGGTGGCCGGCATGACCGACGTCGAGACCGAAACGACCGCGCAGGTGCTGCGCGAGATCAACCGCACCCATTCCGTCGTCGTCGTCGAGCACGACATGAGCTTCGTGCGCGCGCTGGGGGTCAAGGTGACGGTGCTGCACGAGGGCTCGATGCTGGCCGAGGGCACGCTTGACCAGGTGAGCGCCGATCCGCGCGTCGTCGAAGTCTATCTCGGACGATAGCGATGCTGGCGGTCCAGAACGTCGATCTCTTCTACGGCGCCGCCCAGGCGCTGCGCTCGGTGTCGCTCAGCGCGACGGTGGGACGGGTGACCTGCCTGCTCGGTCGCAACGGCGTCGGCAAGACCAGCCTGTTGCGTGCCATCGTCGGCCTGCAGCCCATCGCCTCGGGCTCGATCGCCTTCGAAGGCCAGGAAGTCTCCCGGCTGCCGCCCTACGAGCGGGCGCGGCGCGGCGTCGCCATGGTGCCGCAGGGCCGCGAGATCTTCCCGCTGCTGACGGTCAAGGAGAACCTCGAGACCGGCTTCGCGCCCGTCAACCGCGACCAGAAGAAGATCCCCGACGAGGTGTTCGAGCTCTTCCCGGTGTTGCAGTCGATGCTGAAGCGCCGCGGCGGTGATCTGTCCGGCGGCCAGCAGCAGCAGCTCGCGATCGGCCGGGCGCTCACCATGCGGCCCAAGCTCCTGGTGCTCGATGAGCCGACCGAGGGCATCCAGCCCTCGGTGATCAAGGATATCGGCCGTGCCATCATCTTCCTGCGCCAGCGCGGCGATATGGCGATCCTGCTGGTCGAGCAGTATCTCGAATTCGCCCATGAGCTGGCCGACGATTTCGCGGTGATGGACCGCGGGGAGATCGTGATGTCGGGCACGCGCGAAAGCTTCGACGCCGACGCCGTGCGCCGTCACATGACGGTCTAGCCGGCGACCTGCGCTCCCCTGACCAGCCGGCCCGGTCGCTCGCCGGTCAGCTCGTCGTTGTGCACGGTCTCGACGCCGGCATTGAAAGTGTGGCGGTAGCCCGCGGCGCGCTGGATCAGGCGGCGGCCGCCGGCCGGCAGGTCGTAGACCACCTCGGGCCGCTTGAGCTGGAGCGCGTCGAAGTCGATCACATTGATGTCGGCCTTGTGGCCGGGCGCCAGCAGGCCGCGATCGAGCAGGCCATAGGCCTCGGCCGTCCCGCGCGTCTGCTTGGCGATCAGGAATTCGAGCGGCAGCCGGGGTCCGCGCGTGCGATCGCGACCCCACAGGGTGAGCAGCGAGGTCGGCGAGGAGGCGTCGCAGATCACGCCGACATGGGCGCCGCCATCGGCCACGCCCAGCACCGTCGCCGGATCGGTGATCATCTCGTGCACCACGTCGAGGCTGCCATAGGCGTAGTTCTCGAACGGAAGCATCAGCAGCCCCTTGCCGTCCCGCGCCATCATCTCCTCGAGCGCCACCGCCTGCGGCGTACGCCCGGTGCGTTGAGCGATGGCGGCGACCGAGGCCGCCGCGTCGGGCTCATAGTCGGGCCGCTCGCCCACCGGAAACATCTTGTGGAATGACTGCGCCATGAAGGCGCGCGACCCGCCGTCGGCTGGCGTCTCGAGCAGGCGCCGCCGCAGCGCGGGATCAGCGACAAGCCTTGCGTAGCGCTCGGCAGGCGAGAGCTTGCGCATCTCGAGCCATGCCGGATGCGCGGCGAAGGGGTGCGCGGTGGTCTCCAATCCCATGATGACGCCGATCGGCCGCGAGCCGACCTGCGCGTTGGCCGCGCGGCCGGCCTGGCGCACGCCATGGATCTGGTCGAGCGTCTCGCGCCACAGGCTGGGCTCGGCATCGACCTGCACCAGCAGGCAGGAAAGCGGCCGGCCAGCCTGTGCGGCCGCCGCCTGCAGCGCCTCGAACTCGCCCGGCCCGAAGTCTGAATTGACCTGCAGCACGCCGCGGCCCGCCCGCTTCATGCCGGCGGCGATGCCCAGAAGCTCTGATTCGCGGGCGCTGAGCGAGGGCGTGAAGCGGCCGTCGCGCGCCTTGTGCTTGGTGGTGCGCGATGTCGTGAAGCCCATCGCGCCGGCGCGCAGCGCCTCCTCGGTGAGGCGCGCCATCTCCGCGATCTCGCGCTCGTTCGGTGCCTCTTCGTGCTCGGCGCCGCGTTCGCCCATGACATAGAAGCGCAGCGCGCCGTGCGGCAATTGCGCCGCCACGTCGACCGCGCGGCGCATCGAGTCCAGCGCATCGAGATATTGCGGAAAGGACTCCCAGTCGAACTTCACGCCCTCGCTCAGCACCGTGCCCGGAATGTCCTCGACGCCTTCCATCAGGTTGATCAGGTAGGCCGACTTGCCCGGCCGCACCGGCGCAAAGCCGACGCCGCAATTGCCGAACACCGTGGTGGTGACGCCATGCCAGGAGGAGGGCGTCACGAAGGGGTCCCAGGTCGCCTGGCCGTCATAGTGGGTGTGGATGTCGACGAAGCCCGGCGCCACGATCAGGCCTGCGGCATCGATCTCGCGCCGGCCCGCGCCGAGCCGGTCTCCCACTGCGGCGATTTTTCCGTCCTGCACGGCAATATCGGCAATTCGGCGCGGTGAGCCCGAACCGTCTAAAACGGTTCCATTTCGGATGACGAGGTCAAACATGGCCAAAGGATAGGCCCGAGCCGCCCGGCCGGTCTATGTTCGCAGCCTTGAAAAGCCATCCCGTCCGGGGGACCGACCTTTGCAGAAACCGCTTCTCTTCACGCCCCTTCGCCTGCGCGGCGTCACCGCCCCCAATCGCAGCGTCGTCTCGCCGATGGTTCAGTACCGTGCGATCGACGGGCAGGTGAACGACTACCACTTGGTCCATCTCGGCAAGTTTGCGCTCGGCAAGTTCGGCATCGTCTTCACCGAGAACTGCGCCGTCGAGCCGCGCGGCAGGGTCACGCAGGGCGATCTCGGGATGTGGGACGACAGCCAGATCGAAGGCCACAAGCGGCTGGTCCGCTTCCTCAAGCAGGAGGGCGCGCTCGCCGGCACGCAGATCACCCACGCCGGCCGCAAGGGCAGCACG